>RFQY01000201.1 GCA_009924775.1 Paracoccaceae bacterium
TGGGGGGCGGTTGGCCAATGTTATACTTGCTGACCCCAGCCTGCAGCACCGCGTGCAACAGCGTTTGGGCGCGCAGCGCCTGATCTGGGCGTAGCTTGGCGCGCTGCGCAATCAGCCCCTCAAGCAGGCTGGGCTGCGCCGGGTCATAGTGGATGCCGATCCCATCGCAGGCCAGCGACAGCGGCGCCACCAGCCGCGCCCCCAACCCGTTCGAGCGCAAAAAGCCGTCTTCCACCCGTGTCACACCGGGGCTATGGCCTGCGGTGTGGGGCGGCGCTGGCGGGCTGGCGTGGCTGGCCCATACCATATGGCGCGCCCCCGTGGCTTGGGCGGTTTGTGCGGCTTTTTGCGCCGTTTTGGCAAAATAAAGCGTGCCGTGCTGGCCAAAAAAGGCCCGCATATGGCGGCGTTTCCACAGGCTGATGCCTTGGCAGGCCCAGCCATGGCGGTCTTCGCGCTATGCGCGCGCCTGCGCCTCTAGCGTGTCGATCACCTGCTCTAGTTGGCAAAGCTGGTCGTTATAGGGGTCATACCACACTGGATATAGCAGCATCGCCGCGGTGAATAGCTGCGCGGCAGTCAGGCGGCGCTGGCGGTTGGGCAGTGGGGCATGATCGGTGCTTAGGCCCCAGCCGGCGTAAAAGGGGGCGCCAAAAACATGCGGGCGATGGCCTGCCACGATCGCTTCGAACCCCATTTGCGAGGACACGGTGTAAACCGCCACAGCCCCCTCAAGCAATGCCCAAGGGCTAAGCTGCGTGGCCAAAACAGTGGTGCGTGCGTCAGCGTCTTTGGGCCCGAAATAGCCGCGCCGATGGCCTTGGGCGGTTTCTGGATGGGTTTTGATAATGATGCGGTGGTGCGGGTGGTCGGTACGGGCTGCTGCCAGCATATTGGCAAAGCTTTGCGTCGTGGCGCCGCCTATGGTGATGGCGGCGTCCCCGCGCGTTTGATCGATCACCAGCACATAGCCCGGGGCGGGCAGATCTGGGCCGTCGGTCAGGGTGGCGCTGTATTTTGTCAGGTGGGCTGCCTGTAGGCGGGCCATGGCATGGCGCGCCCGCGTCAGCAATGCGGCATCATCCAGCGGGTGTTTGGCCAAGATCTGCAGCAAATCCGACCCGCTATCGGGGGCATAATGCATGCCACCATGATCGATCACCAACCCCAAAGCAGGGCTGCCACTGCGCCCGGGAAAGAGGCTGCGCAAAAACGCGTCTTCCACCCGCACAACCGCCGCGCCGCGCCGCGCTGCAATGGCTTGCCCGCGCGGGGCGGTGGGGCTGTGCCCCCACACCCCCACCAGCCCGCCGCGCGCAGGCAGGCCAAGGCGTGGTGGGTAACCGGCCAAGCCAAGAATGCGGCGCAGGCGGCTTTGGGTAAAAAAAGCTGGTGGAATAGCAATGCAGCGGCGCCGGGGCTGGGCGCCACAGGTCGCCCGTTTCGCCCCAGATGGGCCCCGCCGCCGCTGGCATGGCTTAATTGCCGCCGTTTGCCGCTGATGTCAGCGTGTTTACCGCCGAAAGCGAGCCGGTCAGCGCGGCGATTGCCTTGCTCCACTGGGTGAATGGCGCCTCGGTGACATACAGCGTGTCTTCGTCGCGGATCACAAAATCGCGGGCCATGAACATGCCGTTGGGCTTGGTCAGATCCAGCACATAGATCAAGCGCTGCGCGCCTTGCAGGTCGTCGCGGCCCAACACGCGGTTGGCAATCTCGGCGGGTTCGTTGCGCAGCACGAAAACGCCCGTTGGATCGGCCGCGTTTGCCGATAGCCCGCCCACCTGTGCAATCGCCTCAAGCGCCGATAACGTCTGGCTTTCAAAGGGCACGCGGGTTTGCGTGCCGGTTGCCCCAAGCGCGGTAAAGGCGCGGGTGTCTTCCTCGACCAAGATCCGGTCGCCGGCGCGCAGGGCAATATCAAATTCGGGGTGTTTATAGAGATCTTGCAGCCATACCTGCGAGCGTTGATCGCCACGGATAACCGTAAGCTGTGCGATTTCAGGCTCGATGCTGACACCGCCGGCACGCGCCAACATGGCCGACAAGGTGCGCGTGGGCCGTTCGATAGGGAACACGCCTTGGGCGCTGACCTTGCCAATCAGGCTAACGGTGGCGCCATCCCCCGCGACGCGGCGCACCTCGACTTGGGGTTCGGGGGTTTGATCTTGCAGCTTTTCGGTGATGATGCGGCGCAGCGCTTCGGGGGTGTTGCCCGCCGCACGAATGCGCCCTGCATAGGGAACAAAGATAAACCCGGCACCATCAACCTGCACCTCTTGCAGCGGTGCTGGGCTGGTGCCGAACAGGCCTTGGTCAACGTTTTCCCAAATGGTCAGGCCCAATGTGTCGCCGGGGCGGATGGTGTCTGACCCAAGGATGGCGGCGTTTTTGAACGCATCGCTAAAGCCTAAAGACGGGGTGATCGACGTGGCGCGGGTGACGCGGTCGTTCACGCTGATGACAAATGCATCGCCTTGGCGCTGAACCGATCCTGAAAAAATCTCGCCCTTATTGGGGCCAGTGCGCGGCAGGCCGCAGGCGGCAACCAGTACCACCAAAGAGCATAGGGCGACAGACCGCGCCCAGCGGGGTGCAAGGGGTTTCACTGCTCGGTCTCCTGACCTGTTATTATTCTGCCTCGGTTTTTTCGTTACTCTAGCCTAAGACATAGGCAAAATAAAGCGCTAGTCGCGCCTACCCAAATCGCCCCTAGGGCGAGTGTTGCGCAATTGCCCAGCCTTTTAGGGGATCATTTGCAAATATTGGCGCGGTCCGGCGCGGCCGGTGTGCAGCGCGTCATACGGGTCTTCGGGGCTTAGCATCATATCCACCACTTGGCGCAGCACCTGCCGCCGACCCCGGCTGGAATAAAACCCGCCCGGAATTTGGCTGGTTTCCAGCAGATAGGCGCGAAAATCTTGATAGGCGGCGCGGTCGGGCCGGGTGGGGGCGGCAAAAAACTGTGCCAAGCTTTGGGTAGAGATGAATTCGGGCTTGTTGTAGATGGCCGCGCCAAACACCTTTAGGGGAATGCCGCGCCACAGCACCTGTTGCGCTGCGGTGGAATTCACGGTCACGGCGCTGCGCGCCTCGTTAAGCAGCTGCGCCAGTTTGCCGCACTGCAAAAAATGCACCCGTCTGGCCACGCCATGGGACTTGGCCAGACGGGTGATATCGGCGCGCAGCGGCGCGCGCCCGGTTTCCAAAGGATGGGCCTTGAACACCAGATGGTGATGGCGGGGCGCACCGCTGGCAAAGCCGGTGATCACCAGTTCGATAAAGGCATGCATATCCTCGAAGGGGGAATGGACCTGAAAACTGCTGTCATGTTCCAGCTGCAACAGCGCCAAGTGATAGGAAAACCCGCCCCGGCGAATGCGTGCTGTGGCCAGGCGGCGCTGTAGGCTGTGCAGCGGCATCATCAGCAAGCGGCGCAGATACAAGATGAACTCGGCGCTGACCGGCACCTGCCGATGCGGTTGAAACTGGCGGTAGCCGCCATTTTTGAACATCACAAACCAATGATAAAGCGCGCCGTAAAAAACATGTTGGCGCATGTCGCCCCAGCGCGCCGGCGGGGCGGGGGTGGTGGCATCGGCATGGGTAAGGGCGCGGCGCATTTCGGCCACGCTGGTTTGCATCAGGCGCGAGTGGCCGTTGGTGCCACCGCGTTCGTATGTCACCCAATAGGGGCGCAGATACCCCTCTTCAAAGACGTGCACACACAGGTTGTTTTCGCGCGCAAAGGCAATGGCGCTGGCATGCACAAAGCGGGTATCGCCATAAAGCACCAGATCCGTGACCGATTTTTCCGCCACGATCTGGGCCAGATGCGCGGGCCAATCCTGTGGGGCGCCGCGATGGGCGATATAGCTGGCGGGATGAAACCAAAAGGCCCGGTCGCCCGCGTTAAACCCCACCCGCCACACCTGCGCGCCGGTTTGGCGCACCATTTGTGCCAAGCCATGAAAAAACGGGCCATGGGGGCCTTGCAGGAATAAAAACAACCTTTCGGTGGCGGGGGTGCCTGCGGGGGGCTGTGCTGTAAACGCTTGCGCCATATTCTACCCAAAACCTGCGGCCCTATGCGCGAAGGGCAAACCATAAAAACACTTTTCCTTTATTAACGACAAAACGGGGCGAATTTAAGGCGCAAACGTTTCGCCAGTGGCGCGCCACCCTTGCCAGCGGGGGGGCTTGGGGCTAGGTCAGGGGCAAGCCGCCCTGTGGCGGCCAGACCAGCAAAACGAGGCCCCCATGTTTACAGGCATCATCACCGATATCGGCCAGATCGAACAGCTAGAGCAGCGTGGCGATCTGCGCGCGCGCATTGCCACCAGTTACGATATGGCGCGGGTGGATATGGGCGCCTCGATCGCCTGCGATGGGGTGTGTTTGACGGTGGTCAACAAAGGCCAAGGCTGGTTTGACGTGGATATCAGCGCAGAAAGCGTTTCAAAAACCAACATCAGCGATTGGGTGCAGGGCCACCGCATCAACCTAGAGCGCGCGTTGCGGGTGGGCGACGAACTGGGCGGGCACATCGTTTCGGGCCATGTGGATGGCGTGGCCGAGGTGGTTGGCCTGCGCAAAGAGGGCGACAGCACCCGCGTGACATTTCGCGCCCCCGAGGCGCTGGCACGGTTCATCGCGGAAAAGGGCTCGGTGGCGCTGAATG
>RFQY01000202.1 GCA_009924775.1 Paracoccaceae bacterium
GGTCAAGGGGGCGCAGCAAGATGCGGGCATCAACGTTAAAATGCAGGCAAATACGTTCCAGCACATCGGGGCGCGGAAAGCTGTCGCCGGTCAGATACCGGTTGAACTGGGTGCGGTTTATGCCAATTTTCCTGCAGATTGCGCTGACCGAGGGGCCTTGGGCGCAAAGGCGCTGCAGGTTTTGGCCAAAAATGGCGCGAATATTGGCGGGGCTTGGTTTAGGCATAGGGGCATCTTACACGCTGAGGTGGCGTTTGGCCCATCTTGCACAGTTTTGGCGAGCTCTCCAGCCCCGTGGCGATTTTTCCAAGCCTAGGGCGCAGGCCTGACGCTAATTGGCATCAGATTTGCGGAAACTTGACACAAATTAGCAAAGTGCGCCGCGGCCTTTGATATTGGTCAAAGCGTGCAGACTTGCCAAAGTTGTGGGTGGAATGAGAGATGGGTGTGCCATGTATGGGGTAGTTTTGTGGCGTGCGCCACAGGGCCGGAAGGCCGTTATTTGGTGTGAAAACCATGGTGAATTGGCGCTGTACGAAGGCGACGCAGCCACGCCCAGTTTTGAGGCGGGCGATGCGGTGTCGTTCGATCTGGACCAAGGCCGCCGCATGCGTGTGGCGTTTAATTTAAAGGTGATCGAGCCCCAGCGCAGCCCCGGATTGGGGGCCGCGCTGGGCAAGATGGCAAAGATGGGGGCCCAAAAGGCCACGCCACCCAGCCCGGGGCCGGTGGCGCTGCGCGCCTAGGCTGTGCCGCGCGACAGGGCTGCCACGCCGGTGCGGGCAACCTCGAGCAGGCCCAGCGGGCGCATGAGGTCGGAAAAGGCATCGATCTTTTCGGGTGTGCCGGTGATTTCGAACACAAAGCTGCGCAGCGTGCTATCCACCACGTTGGCCCGGAAAATATCGGCAAGGCGCAGCGCTTCGACCCGCTTTTCACCCTCGCCCTCGACTTTGAGCAATGCCAGTTCCCGTTCCACGGCAGGCCCCTCGACGGTGAGGTCATGCACGTCATGCACTGGCACGATGCGGCCCAGCTGTGCCTTGATCTGTTCGATCACTTGCGGCGTTCCGGTGGTGACCACGGTAATGCGCGACAGGCCCCCGACATGGTCAACCTCGGCCACGGTCAGGCTTTCGATGTTATAACCGCGGGCCGAAAACAGCCCAATCACCCGGGCCAAGACGCCCGCTTCGTTATCGACCAAAACGGCCAAGGTGTGTTTTTCCTGCACATCCGAAAATGTTGGGCGCAGGTTATAGGCGGAATGGCTGGTCGAGCCTTTTTTGATATGTAGCGGCGACATTTATTGTCCTTCCAAAAAACGCAATGCAGATGCGGTTACACCAAAACCGAGCCCTTGGCGTCGATCACGCCCTTGGTTTCGGCCTCGCCCAGCAGCATTTCGTTATGCGCCTTGCCCGAGGGGATCATGGGGAAGCAGTTTTCGTGCTTTTCCACCAAACAATCAAAGATCACCGGACCGTCGTAGTTGATCATTTCCATGATCGCATCGTCCAGATCGGCGGGGTTGTCACATTTGATGCCCTTGCAGCCAAAGGCCTCGGCCAGCTTCACGAAATCTGGCAGTGCCTCGGACCAGCTGTGCGAATAGCGTTCGCCATGCAGCAGCTCTTGCCACTGGCGCACCATGCCAAGGCGCTCGTTGTTCAAGATGAACTGTTTGACAGGCGCGCGGAATTGAATTGCGGTGCCCATCTCTTGCATGTTCATCAGCCAGCTGGCCTCGCCCGCCACGTTGATAACCAGCGCGTCAGGGTGCGCCACTTGCACGCCAATCGAGGCAGGCAGGCCATAGCCCATTGTGCCCAAGCCCCCCGAGGTCATCCAGCGGTTGGGGTCTTCAAAGCCCAAGAATTGCGCCGCCCACATCTGGTGCTGGCCCACTTCGGTGGTGATGTAGCGATCATAGCCTTTGGTCAGCGCTTCTAGGCGCTGCAGGGCATATTGGGGTTTGATGGTGGGGCCTTCTTGTTTGAATTTCAGGCAATCCACGGCGCGCCATTTGTCGATCTGCGCCCACCATTTGGCCAGCGCTTCTTTGTTGGTCTTGCGGCCGCGGGCCTTCCAGACCTTTAGCAGGTCTTCCAGCACATGGCCCACATCCCCCACGATCGGTATGTCAACGCGGATCACCTTGTTGATCGAGCTTGGGTCGATATCGATATGGGCTTTCTTCGATTTCGGGCTGAATGCATCGATGCGGCCGGTGATACGGTCGTCAAAGCGGGCGCCGATATTGATCATCAGGTCGCAGTCATGCATGGCCATATTGGCCTCGTACAGCCCGTGCATGCCCAACATGCCCAGCCATTTGTCGCCCGAGGCCGGATAGGCCCCAAGACCCATCAGGGTAGAGGTGACGGGAAAGCCTGTTGCCTCGACCAATTCGCGCAGCAGCTGGCTGGCCCCCGTGCCCGAGTTGATCACGCCGCCGCCGGTGTAGAAAACCGGGCGCTTGGCCTGTTCCATGGCCTCGACCAGTTCTGTGATCGGCTCCATATCGCCTTTCACCTTGGGCGCGTAATGGGCCAGTTTCACCTCTTTTGGCGCGGCATAGCTGCCGGTGGCGAATTGCACGTCTTTGGGGATATCCACCAGCACCGGGCCGGGGCGCCCGCTTGAGGCCACGTGAAACGCCTCGTGCATGATATGGGGCAGGTCTTCGGTATCTCTGACCAGCCAGTTATGTTTGGTGCACGAGCGCGTGATGCCAACGGTATCGGCCTCTTGGAAGGCGTCCGAGCCAATCATGAAGGTGGGCACTTGGCCCGTGAGAACCACGATTGGGATCGAATCCATCAGCGCATCGGTCAGCCCGGTTACCGCATTGGTGGCGCCGGGGCCTGATGTCACCAAACATACCCCCACCTTACCAGTGGCGCGGGCATAGCCCTCGGCCATATGCACGGCGCCTTGTTCGTGGCGCACCAGAATATGGCGGATACCATTTTGCTGGAAAATTTCGTCGTAAATCGGCAGCACAGCGCCGCCAGGATATCCGAATACCGTGTCCACGCCCTGATCTTTAAGGGCTTGCACCACCATTTTCGCACCGGTCATCTGACGTGTCATTGCCTTGCTCCGTTTTGAACGCCACATAATTTTGCCAAGAAAAAGCCCCCGTCTTTCGATCGGGGGCGCATGGGGGAACCAACTGGGTTTCCGTTACCGGCCCATGCGCCATATCCCTAGAATTACCACGACAGGTGTCATGTCGGCCCCCTTCTTGACGTTGCCGCACCATATGTGTGGGGGTGTGGGGCGTCAACCGCGAAAGCGCAAAAAATGTCGCGTCGGGGGTGAAATTTTTGCAAAAATTGCGCGCGGTGGGGTGGCGGTTTCAAAACGCCCCACCACTATTGGCGATTTTTGCCCATGTATTTGCCCATGTATTTGCCAATTTATCAGCGCGAAATCGGGCGCAGGCCGGGCAGTTTTATATTGGCTACCTGTTCCGAGATCGGATCGGTTGACAGTGGGTGCATGCTGGCATCATAGGCCTGCGCGTCACGCAAAGGCGCCCATGCGCCGCCTGAATACACCTCTAGCCCCGAAAACCGTGCTTTATAGCCCATTTTCGGGCTGCCGGGCACCCAATAGCCCAGATAAACATAAGGCAGCCCCGCCTCGCGCGCGATTTCGATATGGTCCAGTATCACATGGGTGCCAAGGCTGTTGGCCTGCAATTCAGGCTCGTAAAACGAATAGACAAGGCTGACGCCATCATCGAGCACATCCGTCAGGCACACGGCGTTCAGGGTGTCGCTGTCTTGGTCAACATATTCCACCACCCGCGTGCGGATTTGGGTTTCTTCGACCATGGCGGCAAATTCGAACACATCCATATCGGCCATGCCGCCATCGGCGTGGCGCGAATCTAGGTAGCGGCGAAACAGGTCGTATTGCTCTTCCGTGGCCCAAGGGGCGCTGGCCTTGCGGCGCAGATGCGCGTTGCGCCGAAGGGTGCGTTTTTGGCCACGCGTTGGATGAAAATCGACAACTTTGATCCGAACCGACATGCAGGCCGCGCATTCGACGCAGGCGGGGCGATACAACACGTTCTGCGACCGGCGAAACCCCTGCTTTGACAGGCTGTCATGCAGACGCTCGGCGCCTTCACCTTGCAGCGCGGTGAACAGCTTTCGCTCCATCCGGCCATCCAGATAGGGGCAGGGCTGCGGGGCTGTTACATAAAACTGCGGCGCAAGGGGCGGTGTATGGCGCATAGAATCCGTCGTTACTGATTTGTTACCAAGCCTAGCAACACAGCCTGTGGCTGCCAAGTGCCATGCACGCGCAGGGTTAGCGCGCGGCGCGCCGATTCAGGGCAACGGTGCCCAAGACATGGTCGCTTAAGCCTTGCCCACGGCGCGATGTCAGCATCAAAACCACCGATCCCACCTGCAAAAGCGGCATGGCCCAGCTGATCGTGTAGCCCAGCGTATGCAGCAGCGCCAAGCCGCCGCCCATGCGCTGGCCTTGGGCATCGCGAAATTCAATGGCCATCACCCGCATGCCCAATGTGGCGCCCGAATTGGCCAAGGTCACCACCCGATAGGCAAAGCCCAGCACTAGATACAGCAGCGGAAAGAAAAATAGCCCCGTAAAGGCCGTGAAGGGCAGCACCAGAACGCACAGGCCAATGATGATGATCGT
>RFQY01000203.1 GCA_009924775.1 Paracoccaceae bacterium
GCACGCGCCCCTCGGCCAGCAAGGGGCGGCGGGGCGCGGCACCATCGGTGCCATCGCTATTTTTCACCACCGTGGCCACCATCCCCTCGGTCACGCCATTGGCTTTCAGGTCATCCGCTGTCAGCACCAAATGCACGCCAGGGGCTGTGCGCGCCTCGCTGGCATCAAGCATGCTGATCGTGCCATGGGCCATGGGCGAGCGGAAAACATAGCCCACCAGCGCCTCGGCTGGCGCGATATCATCTACGTATTGGCCCTGCCCGGTGAGAAAACGAATATCCTCAACCCGTTTTACCGACTGACTTTTGCCAAACTTATCCATCGCGTTATCCCCTCGCGTCGCTTCGGGCCAAAGACTAACCGCTGCGGCCCCACTGTCCAGCCCCGTTTCAACAAGGCACTTGATCAAGGTCAAGGCGCAAAGCCCATTGCAGTGCAAACTAGCGGCCATGACCGAAAGGGAAAGGATAACAGCGATGTTTGGGAAAATGGAAAAGCACGCCGATCTGGTCCATGCCATGGCCGACAAAGCAGGCGTGGATTTGGGCGAAAACATTCTGCAGGGGCGGTTGGGTGCCACCAAACTGCGCGAGGCGGTGATGCTATGCACGCATTGCCGCAACGTAGGCGCGTGCGAGGCCGCATTGGCCGATCAAAACCGCCACAGCGTGCCCGAATTCTGCCTGAACAAACCCATCTTCGACGCGCTGGCGCCGTAGTAACACCCCGCTGGGGCCAAGCGCTGCTAGCCTTGCAACAGCGCGCGGGCGGCGGCGCGGGCCTCGTCGGTGATGGTATCGCCCGACACCATGCGCGCGATTTCGTCGATGCGCGCCCCATCGGCCAATGGGGTGATGGTGGACAGGGTCAGATCGTTCACAACCCGTTTTTCCACCCGCCAGTGATGCGCCCCCAAGGCCGCCACCTGCGGCGAATGCGTCACCACCAGCACCTGCCCGCCCTCGGCCAGCGCGGCCAATCGGCGGCCCACAGCATCGGCGGTGGCCCCACCTACGCCGCGGTCGATTTCGTCGAAAATCATCGTGGCGCTAGAATGTTCGCCAACCAAACACACCTTTAGCGCCAGCATAAAGCGGCTCAATTCGCCGCCCGAGGCGATTTTGCCCAAGGGCCCAGCGGGGGCCCCCGGGTTTGTGGCCACGGAAAACGCCACCATATCGCACCCCTCGGGGCCGGGATCGGCCGGGGTGATTTGGGTCTCGAACACTGCGCGTTCCATGCGCAGCGGCGCCAATTCGCCCATCACCGCCTGATCCAGACGCAACGCCGCAGCACTGCGCGCCGCGCTGAGGGCCTGCGCCGCGTGCTCATACTGGGCCTCGGCCTGCGCCACAGCTTGGCTCAACGCAGCCAAATCGCCCGCGCCCGCATCGAGGCGGGCCAAACGCATGCGCAGATCTTCGGCAAAGGCAGGCAAATCTTCGGGCGCAATCTGGTGCTTGCGGGCCAGCCCGCGAATGGCAAAAAGCCGCTCTTCCAGCTCTTCTAATTCATGCGCATTAAAGGCCAGCTGATCCAAAGCCGCCTCAAGCCCGGCGATGGCATCGGCCACCTCGCCCAAGGCGCGGCCCAGCGCATCAATGGGGGCGTTAAGTACATCGCCCGCCCGGTCGGCCACCCCTTCCACCCAGCGCAGCGCATTGCCCATCGCCGCCTCGGCACCATCGCTGGACAGCGCAGCATGCGCGCGGGTGATATCCTCGCGGATACGCGCCGCCGATTGCATCAGCCTGCGGCGGCTGTCCAGCGCTTCTTCTTCGCCCGGTTGCGGGGCCAGCTTGTCCAGCTCGGCCACCGCATGGCGCAAAAATTCTTCCTCTGCCGCCACTTGTGCCAAGGCAGCCTGCGCGGCATCCAGCGCGGTTTGGGCCTGCCGCAGCGCCCGCCAGCGGCTGCGCGTGGCATCAACCAGCGGGTCCAGCTGGCCAAACGTATCCAAAAGCCGCCGATGGCCGCGCGCATCAAGCAGCCCACGGTCGTCGTGCTGGCCATGCAATTCCACCAAGCTTTCCGACAATTGCCGCAGCACATCGCCCGAGCAGCGGCGATCGTTCACCCATGCGGATTTGCGCCCGTCAACCGTGTTCACCCGGCGCAATAACAAGCTGTCTTCTTCGGGCAAACCAGCCTCGCGCAGCACCGCGCGCGCCGGGTGGCCTGCGGGCAAATCAAACTCGGCCAAAACCTCGCCTTGGCTGGCCCCCTTGCGCACCAGTTCCGCCCGCCCGCGCCAACCCAGCACAAAGCCCAAACTATCCAACAAAATGGATTTTCCCGCCCCGGTTTCACCGGTCAGCACGTTCAGGCCCGGTTGAAACCGCAGTTCCAACCGGTCGATGATTAGAATGTCACGTATTTCTAACCCACGCAGCATCTGGCCCCCGCAAGATTACCGGCCAAAAGCTGCCGTTACAGCCACTTGCCTTGGATCGTCTGGCGATAGACCTGCGCCAGCCACCCATCGCCCACCGCTTCCAGTTCCAATCCGCGCCCGTTCAGCAGCTTGTAGCTGTCTTCATACCAGCTGGTGGCCCTGAAATTGTGGCCCAGAATGGCGCCGGCGGTTTGATTTCCTTGGCGGCCAGATGATCAAAGGCCAGATCGAATTTCAAGATCGCCGAGCGCGCATAGTCGCTTTCGGGGTAGCGTTCGATCACGGTGCGCAGCTCTTGCAGGGCCTCGAATGTCAGCTTTTGGTCGCGGCCCACGTCATCGATCTGGTCATAATAGCTGAGCGCCAGCAAATATTGCGCATAAGCGGCATCTTCATCGGCTGGGTAGAAATCAAGGAACCGCTTCGCAGCCGAACGGCTTTCCAGATAATTCTTGGCCTTGTGATTGGCATAGGCCTGCATAATCAGCCCACGTTTGGCCCAATCGGAATAGGGATAAAGGCGCTCGACCTCGGAGAAATAGAAGCTGGCTTGCTTTTCGTCGTTGCGCTGCAACTCGAATTCGCCACGCTCGAAAATTTGCTTGGCCGAAAATGTGTCAATCGGAATGTCGCCACTGCGCACGCGTTCCGCTGTGCTGCAGGCCGATAGCCCCGCAACAGCCAGAACAAGCATGATATTTTTCACACGTGATCCCCCGACGGCCATGCCCGAACTCGCTTTCCTTTGCCTCAAATCAGCAGTCATCACACCGCTATTTGCATCGGTCCTAGCACAGAAAATTCCGGTGCAAAACGCCTTACGCACAAAATCTGGCACCAAGCGGTTTTAGGCCACCGCAGAGAGTTCGCCCAGATGCACGCCAGCGCCGGGCAGGCGCCCGGCCATAGCGCTATCGCAGCTGACATGGCACCATGCATCGGGCGTGTCAAAAAGCGCGCGCAACAGATCGTTGGTCAGGGCGTGGCCTGCGCGGTGGCCGGTGTAACGGGCCAGCAAAGGCGCCCCTGCCAAGGCCAAATCCCCCAATGCATCCAGCATCTTATGGCGCACGGCCTCGTCTGCGTGGCGCAGCCCACCGGGGCTAAGCACCGCATCGCCATCCACCACCACAGCGTTTTCCAAAGTGCCCCCCAAGGCCAAGCCATTGGCGCGCATCGTGTCCACATCGGCCTTGCGGCAAAATGTGCGGCTGTCGCAAAGTTCGCGCACGAACGAGCCATTGGCCATGTTCAGCACCTTGCGCTGCACACCAATGGCGGCATCATCAAAATCGATGCTGAAATCAATCTCTAGCGTCTCGGCCGGGTCCAAGCGGGCCCAGGCATCGCCGCGGCGCACCTCGACACGCTGAAGCACCTTGATGGCGCGCAGCGGGGCGGGATGGGCTTGCAGGCCCGTTTGCAAAATTTTGCGCACGAATTGCACCGCGCTGCCATCCATGATGGGCACTTCGGGCCCATCCAACTGCACCAGCGCATTATGCACCCCACAGCCCACAAGCGCGGCCATGATATGTTCGATCGTGGAAACGCTGGCGCCATCGCTGTTGCGCAACAAGGTGCACAGCGGCGATTGCGTGACCGCATCAAAGCGCGCCGGCAGCAGCGCCGGGCCACCGGCCAGATCTAGGCGTTGAAACACGATTCCATGGTCTGGCGCGGCCGGGCATATCACCATGCGCGCAGGTTGGCCGGAATGCAGCCCAACCCCAATAAACGTGACCGAATTCTTTACAGTGCTTTGCAAGCTGTTCCCCAAGGGGCTTTGGGCCCCGCTATCAAAGGTGTTACTTATTCACTTTCGATGTCTCAACTCACTCTTTGTAACGTGTTGAAACATCTGCAATCAGGATGGGCAGGGTTTTGCCACTCCCTGGCCTGAACGCCCATAACCATTTGATATAATGGAAAAAGGGGCCGCATTTCTGCAGCCCCTTTTGACCAGATAGTTGATCGCGTCAATTGGCCTGACGGCGCAGGAACGCGGGAATTTCGATACGGTCTTGTTCGGCATCGGCCTCGTCACGCGGCAGGGCGTTGGCCTGCTGGCCGCGCATGGGGGGCTGGTGACGCGCGGCAGGCGCCTCGGGGGCGGCATTGCCAGTCATCCGGTTGATCAGCGAATTGATCCCAAAGCGCGAGCGCTCGGGCTCGGGTTTGGCGGCCATGGTGCGCTGGGGTTGGGGCTGGGGCT
>RFQY01000204.1 GCA_009924775.1 Paracoccaceae bacterium
GGGTGGCTGGCTCAGCGGGCGGCTTTCGCCCGGGCAACCCTTGCAAATCGAGGCTTTGGCCCTGGTTTTCATCCTAACCGGGGCGGCGCTGGCACTGGATCTCTCCTATCTTATCACTGGCATGGTGGCAGGTGCCGTGCTGGTGAACACCGCCCGCCACCATGACAGCGCTTTTCACGAAATAGAACATATCAAATGGCCCTTCATGGTGCTGTTTTTCGTGCTGGCCGGCGCGGCGCTGGATCTGGGGGCGGTGGCCGCGCTTGGCCTGTTGGGCGCCGCATTTATTGCGCTGCGCATCGTGTCGCGCGTCATCGGCGGGTGGGTGGGCGCACAGCTCAGCGGCACCGCCCCGGCAACTGCCATGCTCTATGGCCCTGCCCTGTTACCCCAAGCCGGCGTTGCCGTGGGCACAGCCCTGATTGCTGCGGAAACTTTTCCACAGTGGGCGGGCATCATTATGCCGCTTACCTTGGGCGCAACGGTGGTATTTGAACTGATTGGCCCGCCGCTGGCGCTGTGGGCCATCAAACGCAGCGCTGCAAAAGCAGGGCAAACCCCAGGCCAGCCGCCTTCGTAGCAACGAAGGGGCGCCAATAAAAAAGCCCCCGCCAATGGCAGGGGCTTTGGTGCAGCGATGCTGCGAATTCTTACGATGCGTCAGTGATGAATTTCACTGCGTCGCCGAAGGTCTGGATGGTTTCGGCTGCGTCATCCGGAATCTCGATGCCGAACTCTTCTTCGAAGGCCATCACCAGTTCCACGGTGTCCAGGCTGTCTGCGCCCAGATCGTCGATGAACGAGGCGTTTTCGACAACCTTGTCCTCTTCAACGCCCAGATGCTCGACAACGATCTTTTTCACGCGATCTGCGATATCGCTCATGTTCCAGTCCTCACAACTTCGTGGGCGTTAACGCCCGTTTCTGCCCTCGCCCTGCAGGGTGGCACTGTTTTGTCTGAACAGATCCAGACGGTTTTGCCCAGACGAATCTGAGCGGTTTCGCCCCGCTTGGGGAGAACCAAGGAAACCCCCGGTTCGACTGCGTGGGCTATAGCATAAGCGCAGCTTAACGCAAACGCTTTCAATCGTGGCGGCGACATTGCCAATTTGGTTAGAAAACAGCCGCCGGCACGCGCCCCTTTCCCCTTTGATTTGGCAAATAACCATCTGGAAACATGAGGCATTTAAAAATAACCGCAGGGTCAATACGGGCGCTATTGCCTCTATCGCCTGCGCTAGGCGTAAAAAAACCTGCCGGAAATTTCCCGGCAGGCGCATTCGCGCGGGGCATTGATTCCCCGCGCGACCGCTTACAGCATCGCCATCCCGCCATTCACATGCAGCGTTGTGCCCGTGACATAGCCCGCCTCGGGGCTTGCCAGATACAAAACCGCCGCAGCAATTTCCTCGGGCGTGCCCATGCGCGCGGCGGGAATTTTTGCGTTGATGGCCGCCTTTTGATCATCGCTTAGCTTGTCGGTCATGGCCGTGGCAATAAACCCGGGCGCCACCGCATTGGCCGTAATGCCACGGCTTGCCACCTCATATGCGATCGATTTGGTCAACCCCACCATCCCGGCTTTCGAGGCGGCGTAATTCACCTGCCCGGGGTTACCTGTGGCACCGACAATCGACGAGATGTTGATAATCCGCCCCCAGCGTGCCTTCATCATTGGGCGCATCACGCCCCGGCACAGGCGCATTGTGGCGGTCAGGTTCACATCAATCACCGATTGCCATTCATCGTCTGACATGCGCATGAAAATCTGGTCGCGCGTGATGCCGGCATTGTTGACCAAAATATCCACACTGCCCATCACCTCGAGCGCCTGTTTTGGCAAAGCCTCCACCGCCGCAGGGTCAGACAGGTTGCACGCCAGCACATGGGCGCGGCTGCCCAGTGCCGCGCACAGCTCTTGCAGCGGTGCCTCGCGGGTGCCCGACAGCGCCACAGTGGCACCAGCCCCATGCAAGGCCGTGGCAATCGCCCCACCAATACCGCCCGATGCGCCGGTGATCAGCGCTGTTTTCCCGGTCAAATCAAACATGTTCTTTCCTTCCTAAGCCCCAAGGCCCTTACACCGCCGCGGCCGCCGCGGCCACGTCTTCGGGGGTGGAAACCGCCCGACACTCGATATGTTTGGCAATCCGCCGCACCATGCCCGACAGCGCCTTGCCCGCCCCTAATTCCCAAATCTCGCTCACGCCTTGGCCATCCATCCACTGAACCGACTCGCGCCAGCGGACCGAGCCTGTGACCTGCTCGATCAACAGCGCCCGAATGACAGCCGGGTCGCTGACCGCCTCGGCGCGCACATTGGCCACCAACGGCACCACCGGTGCGGCAATGGCCACATCTTGCAGCGCCTGCGCCATTTGATCTGCCGCAGGCTGCATCAATGCACAATGAAAAGGCGCGCTTACCGGCAGCAAAACCGCGCGTTTGGCGCCGCGCTCTTTGGCAATCTCAACCGCGCGTTCCACCGCCGCCTTATGGCCCGAAACCACCACTTGCGCAGGGTCATTATCATTTGCAGCTTGGCAAACCTCGCCCTCGGCGGCCTGCGCGGCCACGTCTTGGGCGGTGGCAAAATCCAGCCCCAGCAGCGCGGCCATCGCGCCCACCCCCACAGGCACCGCCGCCTGCATGGCCTGCCCACGCACCCGCAAGAGGCGTGCGGCATCGCCCACGCTCAGCGCGCCCGCAGCGGCCAGCGCCGAATATTCCCCCAAACTATGGCCAGCGACGAAACTGCCCTGTGCAATCTCGACGCCCTCGGCCTGTAACGCCCGCACCACCGCCATCGACGTGGCCATCAACGCAGGCTGGGCGTTTTCGGTCAACGTCAGCGCATCTTGCTCGCCCTCCCAGATCAACCGTGACAGGTTTTCACCCAAAGCCGCGTCAACCTCGTCGAAAACAGCCTTCGCGGCCGGATAGGCCAGTGCCAAATCCCGACCCATGCCAATGGTCTGTGCCCCCTGCCCGGGGAAAACAAATGCGCGGCTCATACTGGCCCTCCTTATCGCTTTGGCCCGAAATAGCCTGTGCGCCGCCGTGGTGCAACGCATTGCACGCATCTACGCACAGCCACTGTGTATCTGCGCCAGTCGTGCCCACGCCGCGTGCCCCCTATCATAGCGCTATATGTTTGGTTTGTGCCCCACGGCAGAAGGAGGTTCCATGGCGATTGCCAATTCTGACACGTCCTATGGCACGGTGTCTCGCATCTTTCACTGGCTGACCGCTTTGCTGATCTTGTCAGCGATCGCCTTGGGCCTGATTGCAACCAACTTGGCCGAGGGCGCGCTGCAATCAGACAGCGCCGCCGTGGCACAGGTGGCCACGCTGTTCTCGCTGCATAAAACAATTGGCGTGGCCGCGTTTTTCGTGGCGCTGTTGCGCATTCTTTGGGCGCTTGGCCAAACCAACCCACACCCGCTGCACCCCGAAAAAAGGTTTGAAACGGCCTTGGCCGCCTTTGTTCATTGGCTGCTTTATGGCGCCATGCTGTTGGTGCCCCTATCGGGCTGGATCCATCATGCGGCGCAAACCGGTTTTGCACCGATCTGGTGGCCGTTTGGCCAAGGCTTGCCTTTTGTGCCGCAATCCGAGGTGCTGGCCACCATCGCCGGCACCATCCACCACATGGGCACCGATGCGCTGATGGTGGCAATCGCGCTGCATATCGTGGGGGCCTTGAAACACGCGTTCATCGACCGCGATGCAACCTTGGCCCGCATGGCAGGGCGCGTCCCCTTTGCGCCGCCCACCCTGCAAGGCCCCGCGCGCAGCCATGCCCTGCCCGCCGCTTTGGCGCTGGCGCTTTGGGCCACGATCTTGGTGGCAGGCAGCTTCTTGGCCAAACCACACGCCCCCCACACCGCCACAGCCACCCCTGCGGCCCCGATCACCCACGCCAGTACCACCGCGCCCAGCACCGCTGCGCAGCCCGATACATGGCAGGTGCAAACCGGAACGATCGCGTTTGAAATCAGCCAGTTTGGCGCCAGCGTCGGCGGAAGCTTTCAAAATTGGCAGGCCGATATCACCTTCAACCCCGACGCCCCGTCCACCACCATGGGGCGCGCCGATGTGCAGATTGATATCGCCTCGCTAAGCCTTGGCGGATTAACCAGCCAGGCCTTGGGCGCACATTTCTTCGATGCCAGCGCCCACCCCAACGCCCAATTCAGCGCCAGCATTTCGGCCAGTGACAGCGGCTATCTGGCCACCGGTGTCTTACGCCTTAAAGGCCAAGAAATATCCGTGACCCTGCCCTTTACGCTGTCTATCATCGACGACACGGCCACGCTGCAGGGCGAAACCCGCCTCGATCGGCGCGATTTTGGCATTGGCGCCGGCGTGACCGACGAAGGGCAATTGGGGTTTGGCGTTTTGGTAAGGATCACCCTAACAGCCAAACGCGGCGCTTAAACGGTCTGAAAATCCGCAAGCCAACTGCAAAAAAGGCGCCGCATCCCCTGGGGTGCGGCGCCTTTTTGCGGCCAGCCACAGCCAGATCGTTTTCTCGTATGACCATTTGGG
>RFQY01000205.1 GCA_009924775.1 Paracoccaceae bacterium
CCCGCTCAGCGGTGACGCGGCTGTGTTCGCGCTGGCGCACATCCGCCGCGCCCGCGTGGTGGAGGATGAGGCCGGACTTCCGGTGGCTCTGCGGCTCCATGACGGGCTGGAGGTGTCGCTGGCGGACTGCGATGTGGCCGCGTGGCTGGACCCGCGCAATAGCCATGCGGTGGACCGGAACGATTACAGTGGGCTCGCGGTTGTGGCCGCGCATAGGCGCACCGGGCTTGCGGTGGTGTGCGAGCATGTGGCGGTGCGTGAGGCGCCAGCCGCGAGCGTGGCCCGGCTGTGGGCGCTGTGGGAGCGATGGCGGCGATGGGCGCCACGCATCGGGGCGGAGGCAAACCAGGGCGGCGGGCTCTTGCTCGATGAATGGCAGAGGCTCCAGCGCGCCGCCGACAAGGCGCGCCGCCCGAGCGCGCCGCCGCTGGCGCTGGCGCACACCACCGGTGCGAAAGCCCCGCGCTTGGCATCGCTTGGGCTGCCATTGGAGACGGGCCAACTTCAGCTCGCGGACGTGGATGCGGGCGTGATGCCGGGCGAGCTGTCACGGCTCACGCTGGCGGCGCAGCTACAGGGCTTCCCGCGCGCCAGCGTCCACGATGACGGTCTGGATGCGGTGGAGCGCGCCTATGCGCTCGCGCGCGAGACGGCGGAGGCTGGGGTGTCGCTTGACGTGTTGCGCGGGCTGGAGGGCCTTTCCGGCTTGCGCTGAAAAAAGATGCGGCAAAGTGTAGCGCGTCGCGAGGGGTCGCGTTACAGTCTGTGGGCCGGGGCGAGAGAGAACCCGGCGCCACACTGACCTAACGGAGCCGACCATGACCACCGCCACCACCGCCACCATCGACATCTTCGACGCCATCTTCGCAGCCGACAGCGCCGCAGACATGGCATGCGACATGACCGCCGCCGCTGATGAGCGCGTTCGCCTTTGTGCTCGCGCTCTGCGTCGGTGCCTGCACACCGGGCGTGGCGTCGCACGCGCTGAGCGTCGCGTGGCTGCGCAGCATGCGGAGGCGTGCCGCTGTGCCGCCGCGCAAAGCGCCGCGATGCGCAGGGTCCACGCGCTGCGCACCGCCGCAGGCTGCTACCAACTCGACTAGTGCCACTCAACCGGCCCGGCGCCCGCCGCAAGCGGCGCCCACAGGGGGACACATGACCGAGTACTACCACAGCTATGCCTACTCGCCCGATTGCGAGCGCGACCCCGACCACGGCTACCGGCGCCACATGGGCGGTTGCGGCGGCTGGAACGCATATGACGGCCCGTGCGGGGCCGACGATTGCCCGGACTGCTTCACGCTCGATTGTGGCGACGATTGCGACGAGGGGGAACAGCCATGAGCGACGCTGACAAAGCCGCACGCGGGGTTGTTGTGCTGCTGGCCGCCGCTCTGGTGTTGTGCGCTCAAAGCATCGCCGATGCGTGGCAGAGCCACATCGATGCGCTCACAGCCGCCGACATGGCAGAAGCCGAAGTCGATTTCCAGCGGTCGGGCGCAATCCAAAAAGCCGAAGCGCTGGTCATCTGGGAGATGGCACGAGAGGGGCGGTGCGCCCCGTCAGTACCTCAGGCCGCGGCGCTGCCCTGCCCGGCGGCGGGCGCCTATCGGCGGGCGCCTGCACAGGCAGAGACGGTCTGGACAGTCGGGCCCGCCGTGCGCCGGACGGTGCGAGGGGGTGCGCGATGAGCGTCATCAATGCGCTGGACGCCGCCCGCGCCGAAGCCGCCGAGGCCGAAGCCGCCCGCCTGCGCGCCGCCATCGTCGAGGCCCTGCGCCTCGCCAGCATCTACGCTGCGGTTGCGGCGCACAACGCCGAAGCCGAGCCGGAGACCGCTGGGGATGCGTGGCGGTCGGCGTCCGAGGCGACGGTGTGGGACCTGCGGCAGACCCTGGTGGGTGCCCGATGACCACCATCGGCTGCCGGACGGTGCGAGGGGGTGCGCAGTGATCGCCGACGTGTGCCCGTGGTGCGCAGGGGGATCGCGGCACTCCGATTGGAGGCCCTACTGCTCGGCTGGCTGCGAGTATAACGGCGCGCTGAACGCCGTCCTCGCCGATGGCGAGGCCCGCGGCGCTGCCGCGGAGCGCGCCGCCGTGGTGGCGTGGCTGCGCGCCAATGTGGCTCAGCGCGTGCTTTCGCTGCATGACACCATCGCTTGCATTGAGCGCGGCGAGCACCGCCGATAAAAAACGCGGCGCCGACACCATGCCGACCGCCGCGTGTGCGACCGCAACGCATAGGCGCACGCGGCCACCTATCGCTCAGGGCTTGATGCGCCCATCCCCGTCGACGGTAGGCCGCCGCGCGATGCTGCCGCCGTCGCCATCGGGGCCCCATCCGGTCCCGCCATCAGCCTGAGCGATGCGCCGCTCCAAGGCCCGCACCGTCTTATCGAGCGATGCAAGGGCTTTGGCGGTCTGGGCGGCCTCTGTCCGCTGGCCCTCGATGAGCGCATCGATTTGCTTGAGATGGCGGTCCACCGCACTACCGGCCAGCGGCAGCACATGCACCACTGTCAGCCGGTACAGGGCTGCGCCGACGATTAGCAGACACACCACCGCGGCGCCGGGGCCAACAAGGTAGGGCAGCAAAATGGTGGGGTCCACCTGAGCCAGCATGAGCACTCCACGGGGAGGGTGCTGTCAGGCTATCACGGGTCGCACAAAGCCACGAACACATAGGCGGCTAAAGCTACGGCCAGCATGGCGTAGACGCCCGATAGCTGCCGATGAAACGGGTTCATTCGCTGAGCAGATAGAGCGTCCCCTGAACCTCGCGCGCGGTCCAGTCCCAGCTCTGCGGCACCCACAACGCCCGCCGGGCCACCGCCACCCCACCGGTGGCGACGGGGCCGGGGATGCTGCGGCTGGTGACACCCACCAGGTCCCCGGCGCACCATCCCAGCGCCTCGCCGCGCATGGTGACCTCCACCGCCTCACAGCGGCGGCGCGCCCATGGGGCCAGGCGGGCGGCTACCGCAAAGAGATGGTCATCATAGGCGGCGGTAGCATCAAAGCGGGCGCGGTCATTGACGGGCAGCAGCAGTCCGCCACCAGGCCATCCCAGGTCATAAGTCTGTGTGGTAGCAGGCCAGCTCTGCGGCGCGGTGGATGGCCAGAGCGCGCCAGCGTAGTCATAGCCGGGGCCCAGCCCGATGATGAAGCCGCCGGACAAGACCAGCTGCCACCCGATGGCCAGGTGCTCCGGCACGGTGTCAGGCGCCCGCGTGGTGTGAGCACCTATCGCCACCAGCGTTTCATCGCTGACCTCGCCCGCATACAGCGCCGCCCATGCCGCGCCCCATGGGTCCACCGCAGCCCGCACCGTGAGCGCGCCCTGCCGCAGCGTGGGCCACAGCCCGAGAGCTGCACACCAGGCCAGCACCTCGCCGCCCTCTGGCGCGGCTGTGGGCTCCACCGCGCCAAAAGTGAAGCGATCGGTGCGACCAGGCACACTGACAGATGTGGCGATGCGGGCCGCATCGGTGGTGTCGATGAGGCTGGCGGGTATACCCATCCCCTGGTCTGCGGCCATGATGTCATAGCCGCCCGATGCGGCGCCGCTGGACAGTAGCACCCTGAGCAGCACGTCCAGCGGGGAGCCTTCGATGAGCGGCCCGATGCGCACGGGTGTACCGGTCGCGAAGGTCGTGGGCGCGACCGTCGCATCGTACTGTAGGATGTCCAGACCGCTGATGAGGCCGACGCTTTCATTCGTGGCCAGGTACAGATACTGCCCGTCGATCTCCACCAGCGCCCGCCGCGTGGAGCCCGGATGCGCCGCAAAACACTGCGCCAGCGTCGTCTCCACCACCTGGATGGAGCCGGTGCTGGGCGTGCCGAGCGCGGCCAGCGTCGTCTCCACCGTGCTGTCCGCGAACAACCCCGCCCGCCAATCCGGCGCCGCGCCTCGATGCCGAGCCAGCGCCCACGCGGTGGGGTCGTCGATGTTCAGCTCCGCCAGACCGGGCCGCGGTGTGGTGACCTCAAGCAGCGGGCCCGCCCATATGCGTTCCTCACCCGCGGCTGTCTCCAGGTGCACCTGCGCCGTGATGCCCTGTTGTAGCGCCCGCAGGGTGGCCAGCCTCACAGGGTCGCCAGCCACCTGCACCCGCAGCCGCGGCGCGGCGGTGGCCCAGCGGCGGAGCTGAAGCTCCCCGCCCTGAGCGATGACCGGGCCGACGATTTCGTCGGCGGTGATGGTCTGCGCTGGTGCGCCGACCGGGCCCAGCACCACCCGCAGCCGCCCCGGTCCCTGCGCCAGCGATGCGGCCCAGCCGCTCGCCCACGTCATGGCAGCAGCCACGAACGCGAGCCGAGCCCGCGCGGCGCTGTCAGGGTGGGTCCGCTGATGGTCCCGCTCGCGAGGGCGCGCGCCTGTAGCAGCTCAGGCTGCGGCAGCAGCTCGGCGGCCAGCGCCACGTCCTCAATGAGCGCGGCGCTCCACCGATAGGTCACCCCATCGGGGTCTGTGCGCATGGGTCGCCGCCCATCGGGCGCCAGCCGCAGCGCTGGGTAGGTGTGCCGCTCGCGAGCGATGGCGC
>RFQY01000206.1 GCA_009924775.1 Paracoccaceae bacterium
GTTTGGCCGTGATGGGCGCAGGGTTCTAACGTGACATAGGCCGTAGCCCCCGCAGCCCCATCCCCCGCTTGGGCCAGCGCCTGCGTTTCGGCATGCGGGCGGCCGCCCGGTGCAGTCCAGCCACGCCCAATGATACGCCCGTCTTTCACCAGCACGCAGCCCACCGCCGGGTTGGGCCAAGCATTGCCCTGCCCACGCCGGCCCAAACCAAGGGCCAGCGCCATAAAGCGGCGGTCGGTGTCGCTCACTACTCGACCTTTACCGAGGCGGGGCGCAGCTCGCTGACAAATTTATCGAAATCATCAGCGGCTTGGAAGTTCTTGTAAACGCTGGCAAATCGCACATAGGCAACGGTATCGATCCGGGCCAGCGTTTCCATCACAATCTCGCCAATGGTTTTCGAGGGGATGTCGCTGTCGCCCAGCGATTCAAGCCGGCGCACGATGCCCGAAATCATCTGGTCAATCCGCTCGGGGTCGATGGGGCGTTTTTGCATCGAAATCCGGATCGAGCGTTCCAGCTTGTCGCGGTCGAAATCTTCGCGCCGCCCACTGCTTTTGATCACCACCAAATCGCGCAGCTGAACCCGCTCGTAGGTGGTAAAGCGCCCACCACAAGCCGGGCAAAACCGGCGGCGGCGGATCGACACGTGGTCTTCCGCGGGGCGCGAATCTTTTACTTGTGTGTCAATATTTCCGCAAAACGGGCAGCGCATAGCCGTCCCCCTTTTTGATAAACCTGCCTCTGGTGGTGGGTTAGCCCCACTTATCCACAGGCACTATAGGAGAACCGCAAGCATTTGGGTAGGGGGCAAATGATGCCGCTAGATGGGCTATTGCAAGGGGGAATGCGCCAAAGCTAGGGGCTTAAATGCGCCGAAATCTCGCGGCGGTGGGGGGCGTGGCGATGCTCGAACACATAGATCCCTTGCCAGCGCCCCAATGCCAGCCGCCCGTTGTGCACCGGTATCGCCAAAGACACCGGCAATAGCGCCGCCTTGATATGGGCGGGCATATCATCGGGGCCTTCGTAGCGATGGGTCAAATAGGCCATGGCGGGGTGGTCGGCGGGGGGCACCAAACGGCTGAAAAACCCCTGCAGATCTGTTTGCACCTCGGGATCGGCGTTTTCTTGCACCAGTAAACTGGCAGATGTGTGGCGGATAAACAGGCTTAGCAGGCCCGTACCCTGCACCCATTGGGCCATAAGGGGGGTTATCTCGTACAGGCCGGGGCCGTTGGTATGAATACTGAATTGGTGCTGCATATGCGCACAATAGCAGCACCACAGGCGCCGTAAAAGACGGCGCAAAAGGCAATGAAAGGGGCGTTAATCCACCCAATCCCTTTCGCCCAAGCGATTGTCACAAAATGTGCCGGCGGTGCCAATGGTCATGCCGTAACCGGCCTGTTTTAGCGAATAGCCCGCCCCCGGGCTGGGGGGCTGTGCCTGCCGGGTCCAGCTGAAAGACCACGGCCGAGCGATAGCCACTCGTCACCGATGGGCCGCGCGGCGAGACCATCATCACCTGCGCGCGGGTGGGCTGGCCCAATTCCAAGCGCGCATATTCCGCCGCCGCGCACCAATATTCCAATGGGCCCGATCCGGGCCGCCCGATCACTTCGAATTGGGCGGTGCCGGGCACTGGGTTTACGCGGTGGTTATTGATGGCGTTAAAGGCACTGGCCGGTTGCGCCAAACCCATGGCCATAAAAACGCCCAAGCAAATTTGCGGGATGTCCGAAAAAGACTTCATAGCCACCTCCAAGGGTTTCGATGGGCCATAGGTAGCACCCATGGCCCAAACCGCCCGTAAATTTCCGGTGATCAGGCGCGCCGCAATGGGCGCGCCAGCAGGGCTTATTGGTCTAGGAAGCTGCGCAATTTGCGCGAGCGGCTGGGGTGTTTCAGCTTGCGCAGCGCTTTCGCTTCGATCTGGCGAATGCGTTCGCGCGTGACGCTGAATTGCTGGCCCACTTCTTCCAGCGTATGATCGGTATTCATGCCAATGCCAAAGCGCATGCGCAAAACCCGCTCTTCGCGTGGGGTCAGGCTGGCCAGAACGCGGGTGGTGGTTTCCTTCAGGTTTTCCTGAATGGCGCTGTCCAGCGGCAAAATCGCGTTCTTATCTTCGATGAAATCGCCCAGCTGGCTGTCTTCTTCATCGCCAATCGGGGTTTCAAGGCTGATCGGCTCTTTGGCGATTTTCATCACCTTGCGCACTTTTTCCAGCGGCATCTGCAGCTTTTCAGCCAGCTCTTCCGGTGTCGGTTCGCGGCCAATTTCATGCAGCATCTGGCGGCCCGTACGCACCAGTTTGTTGATGGTTTCGATCATATGCACCGGAATACGAATGGTGCGCGCCTGATCGGCGATCGAACGGGTAATGGCCTGCCGGATCCACCATGTGGCATAGGTGCTAAATTTATAGCCCCGGCGATATTCGAATTTATCCACCGCCTTCATCAGGCCAATATTGCCTTCCTGAATAAGATCAAGGAATTGCAGGCCACGGTTGGTGTATTTCTTGGCAATCGAGATCACCAAGCGCAGGTTTGCCTCGACCATTTCTTTCTTGGCTTGGCGGGCTTCTTTTTCGCCCTTTTGCACCTGCTGCACGATGCGGCGGAATTCGCTGATATCAAGGCCCACATATTGGCCCACTTGCGCCATGTCGTTGCGCAGCTCTTCCAGCTTGTCGCGCGAGCGTTCCATCAGCATCTGCCAGCCGCGGCCGGGCTTGTCGCACATGTCGTCCAGCCAGTTCGGGTCCAGCTCGCGGCCACGATATTCGTCTACGAATTCGCGGCGGTTGATGCGGGCTTGGTCGGCCAGCTTTACCATGGCGCTGTCGATCTGCATGATGCGGCGGTTGATGCCATAAAGCTGGTCAACCAAGGCCTCGATGCGGTTGTTGTGCAGGTGCAATTCGTTCACCAGCTTCACAATCTCGCCGCGCAGGGCCTGATAGGTGGTTTCGTCCGTGGCAGAGAAGCTGGAATCTTCGTTTAGCGTGGCCGAAATACGGCTGTCTTGCATCTCGCTTAGGCGCACGTAGTCATCGGCGATACGATCCAACGTTTCCAAAACCCGCGGCTTTAGCGCCGCTTCCATGGCGGCAAGGCTCATGTTGGCCTGTTCGTCGTCTTCGTCATCGTCTTTGGAAATCGGGTTGCCATCGGCATCCAGTTCCTGCGCGTCGTCATCGCTGGGGCGGGGCGCGGCAGAGATATTGGCGGCCTCGACGACGGGGGCGTCTTCGTCGTCATCCAGCTGGTTGCCAAATGTGGCCTCCAGATCGATCACGTCGCGCAGCAAAATGTCTTCCGACAGCAATTCGTCGCGCCAGATGGTGATGGCCTGAAAGGTCAGCGGGCTTTCGCAAAGCCCGGCAATCATCGTGTTGCGGCCGGCCTCGATGCGTTTGGCGATGGCGATTTCGCCCTCGCGCGACAGCAGCTCGACGCTGCCCATTTCGCGCAGATACATGCGCACCGGGTCATCGGTGCGATCCAGCTTTTCAGCCCCACCCGAAGACAGCGCCACATCGCGGTTGCTAGATGTTTCCACGATCGCGGTTGATTTGGCTTCTTCGTCCTCAACCTCTTCGTCTTCGATAATATTGATACCCATTTCGGACAGCATCGACATCACGTCTTCGATTTGCTCCGACGAGACCTGATCGGGCGGCAGCACCTGATTAAGCTGGTCGTAGGTGATGTAACCCCGTTCGCGCGCCTCGGCGATCATCTTTTTGACCGCAGCTTGGCTCATATCGAGCGATACTTCGGTTTCGGTGTCATCCTGTGGCGTGTCGTCGGTGTCTTTGGCTGCCATGAAGAGCTCCTGCTGGGTGCGTCCGGGCCGTGATGCGATTCGCAAGCGAATCAGTCGATGGGTGGTGATTCGCTCACCGGTAACGGCTTTTCTTAGCGATTCTTGAAACAAACCTCTAGCGCCGAGGCTTGGAATATCCAATCTTGTCCAAAAGGGCATCAAAGGCGTTGCGTTCGTCTTTATCAATCATCATGCCATTTGGCCCCAATTCATAGATCGCTTTGTCTTCTTGCTGACTACGCACCGCACGGTTGCGCGCTTCGGCCGCCTCGCGCAGACGCCATGTTACCGCCTCGTCTGCCAAGCCGGTGATTTCTTCTTCGGCCTCGGCAATTTCCGCATTCAACCCCTGCAACGCTGTCAGTTTTCCAAATATTTCCTGCAAGGTCAGCCGCGCTTGCTCGGCGTCGCCGGCATAGCGGACCGCAGGACATATGCTGACATGGGGGCCAGACATCAGGCTTTCAAGAACGTCACGGCCCATCGCCTGCGCCACCCGTTCGGCGGCATCCTCGTTGGGGGCCAGCCCCAGCAAAATATCGCGGATCTGCGCATGGTCTGGATCGACGCAATCCATGCGTTCCAAATGGGTGTCAAATTCGGGCAAAACGGCGGGCGTTACGATCAAAGTGGCCAGAACAATTGTTTCGCTTAGGCGGCGCTGCAGGCGCTCATCCGCACCCGCCAAAAGCGAGGTTTTCG
>RFQY01000207.1 GCA_009924775.1 Paracoccaceae bacterium
AACCCCGCCGGTGTTAAGCGGCAGCTGACCGGCGCCTTTAGCCGTGCCTTGATCCGGCCAATGGCCGAAACCTTGGGCGCTTTGGGCTCGGAGCGGGCATGGCTGGTGCATGGCAGCGATGGCACCATCCGCGAGGCAGAACTGCACCCCGAAGATTTTGGCCTGCCCGTGCACCCGTTCGAGGCGATATTGGGCGGAACCCCGGCGGAAAATGCCACCGCCTTTAGCGCCCTGCTGGATGGCGCGGTGGGCGCCTATCGCGATGCGGTATTGCTTAATTCCGCGGCAGCGCTGGTGGTGGCAGACGCCACCACAGACCTTAAAGAAGGGGTCGAAATGGCCCGCCACAGCATCGATAGCGGGGCCGCAAAGGCAAAACTGCAGGCGCTGGCCGCCGCCACCACCGCCGCGTGAGCATGGGCGCGCATCCGGCCAACGCAGGGTTTGCCCAGCTGGCTGCGCCCCACGACTGGGCAGATTTGCGCTTTTTTGCCACGCAATGGCCGCGCATCGCACAGGATTTGGCCAAAGAGACGCGCCACGTTTTGCCCCAACCCGCCGATCTGTTCGCCGCGCTTGATCTGTGCCCGCCCACCAAAGTGCGGGTGGTGATCTTGGGCCAAGACCCCTATCCAACCCCGGGCCATGCCCATGGGCTGGCCTTTTCCGCCACCCATGAAACCACCCCCCTTCCCCGATCTTTGGTAAATATTTTCAAAGAGTTGCAAAGCGATCTTGGCGCAGCGCCTAAACATGCCGACCTGCGATTTTGGGCCCGGCAAGGCGTGTTATTGCTGAACACAGCGCTCAGCGTGCCTGCGGGGCTGGCTGGGGGGCATGCCAAATTGGGCTGGGCGCAGCTGACGGCCGAGGTGTTGGCGCGATTGAATACCCGCCCGCGCGCCTATCTGCTATGGGGTCAACATGCCCAAGGCTTTGCCGGGCAGATCACCCACCCACAGGCGCTGGTTTTGACCAGTGCGCATCCTTCACCCCTGTCGGCGCGGCGCGGTTTTTTCGGCGCCCGCCCCTTTTCCCGCGTGAACGAGTGGCTTATTGCCAATGGGGACACGCCCATAAACTGGACGACGCCATGACAGACACGATTTTAGACAAGATCAAAGCCTATAAACTGCAAGAAGTGGCCGCAGACCGCGCAGCCGTTCCGCTTTCTGCCGTAGAAGAGGCCGCCCGCGCCGCGCCGCCGGCGCGCCCCTTTGGCCAGGCCCTGGCCCGCGCCAGCGCCAGCGGCTATGGGCTGATTGCGGAAATCAAAAAAGCCAGCCCATCCAAGGGCTTGATCCGCCCCGATTTTGCCCCCACCGCCTTGGCACAGGCCTATGCGGCGGGCGGCGCCACCTGCCTGTCGGTTTTGACCGACACCCCCAGCTTTCAGGGCGCCAAAGACTATCTGCGCGCCGCCCGCGCCGCCTGCGATCTGCCCGCGCTGCGCAAGGATTTTATGTATGACACCTATCAAGTGGCCGAGGCGCGGGCCTTGGGGGCTGATTGCATCTTGATCATCATGGCCTCGGTCAGCGATGCCCAAGCGCAAGAGCTGGAAGAGGCGGCCCGCCACTGGGGGATGGATGCCCTGATCGAGGTGCATGACGCCCCGGAAATGGAGCGCGCCTTGACGCTGAAATCACCATTGATCGGGGTGAATAACCGCAATCTGAAAACCTTTGAAACCACGCTGGACACCACGCGCCAGCTGTCAAAAATGGTGCCCGAGGGGCGCTTGCTGGTGTCGGAATCGGGGCTGAACACGCCGCAGGATTTGGCCGATATGGCCCAGCATGGCGCGCGCACCTTCCTGATCGGTGAAAGCCTGATGCGGCAGGCCGATGTGGCCAGTGCCACCCGGCATTTGCTGGCCAATCCGCTGGCGGGGGCGGTGTAATGGCGGGGCTGACGCATTTTGATGGCAAGGGCGATGCCCATATGGTGGATGTTTCCGACAAGGCCGTAACGGCACGTATTGCCGTGGCCACGGGGCATGTGCGCATGGCGCCTGCCACCTACCAAATCATCGCAGAAGGCCGCGCCAAAAAGGGCGATGTGCTGGCCGTGGCGCGGCTGGCGGGCATCATGGGTGCCAAAAAAACACCAGATCTGATCCCGCTGTGCCACCCCCTGCCGGTGACCAAAGTGGCGGTTGAATTGACGCTGGATGCCACACTGCCGGGCGTGCGCATCGAGGCCACGGTGAAAACCACAGGCCAAACCGGCGTTGAAATGGAGGCGCTGACGGCGGTCTCGACCGCGGCCCTGACGGTTTACGACATGGCCAAGGCGGTGGATAAGGAAATGGAAATTGGCGGCATCCGCGTGCTGCTGAAAGATGGCGGCAAATCTGGGCGGTTCGAGGCGAAATGATTTCTGTCGACGAGGCATTGCAAAACCTGTTCGATCTGGCCCCCGATCTGGCGGTTGAACATGTGCCGCTGGCCCGCGCGGGCGGGCGCATATTGGCACAGCCCTGCCATGCCCGGCGCATGCAGCCGCCCTTTGCCGCCTCGGCCATGGATGGCTATGCACTGGATGCAGGCGCAGCCCAGACGGGCGCCAGTTTCGAGGTTATCGGCGAGGCTGCGGCGGGCCATGCCTTTGATGGCACTGTGGGGCCGGGCCAAGCGGTGCGCATTTTCACCGGCGCGCCCGTGCCCGAGGGCGCCAGCATGGTTGTGCTGCAAGAAGACTGCCAGCGCGATGGCGCCCGTATGACCATTACAGGCACGCCAGATGGCGCCAGCAACATCCGCCCCGCTGGCAGCGATTTTCAGCTGGGCGACAGCCTGCCCGCGCCCCGCCGCCTAAGCCCGATGGATGTGGCCTTGCTGGCGGCGATGAATATCGCCCAGGTGCCCGTGGCCCGGCGCCCTGTGGTGGCGCTGATCTCGACCGGGGATGAACTGGTGATGCCCGGCGAAACCCCGGGGCCAGACCAAATCATCGCCTCAAACACCTTTGGCTTGGCCGCGATGCTGCAAACCTATGGTGCTGAAACCCGCATTCTGCCCATCGCCCGCGATAACCTAGAGGCGCTGCAGCTGGCCTTTTCGCTGGCCCAAGGCGCCGATGTGATCGTGACAATCGGGGGCGCCTCGGTGGGCGATCATGATTTGGTGGCCAAAGCGGGGGCCGCGCTGGGGGTGCGCCAATCGTTTTACAAAGTGTCCATGCGCCCCGGAAAACCGCTGATGGCGGGGCGTCTGGGGCAAAGCGTGGTGCTGGGCCTGCCGGGCAACCCGGTGTCGGCCATGGTGTGTGGCTATGTGTTTTTGTTGCCAATGCTGCGCAAAATGGCAGGTCTGCCCGCCGCACACGGGCCAACGCGCCGCGCGCCGCTGCTGGCGCCGCTGGGCGCCAATGGTGCGCGCACCCATTACATGCGCGCCCATGTCACCCCCGAGGGGATTACCGCCTTTGCCCGCCAAGACAGCGCGCTGCTGCGCGTCTTGGCCGAGGCCAACGCGCTGGTGATACGCCCCATCGGCGACCCACCCCGCGCTGTGGGCGAAATGGTGGAATACATGCCCTTTGAAAGCGAATAGTTGACACAAAACGGGAACATGCGTAGAACAAAGCAATACGCATTTGCCGGAGGCCGCGCCCATGTTGACGAAAAAACAACGCGACTTACTGAATTTTATTCACAATCGGGTGCAACGCGATGGCGTGCCGCCCAGCTTTGACGAAATGAAAGAGGCGCTGGATCTGCGCTCGAAATCGGGCATTCACCGCCTGATTACGGCACTGGAAGAGCGCGGGTTCATCCGCCGTTTGGCCCATCGGGCCCGCGCCATCGAGGTGGTGCGCCTGCCCGATGCATTGGCCACGGCCAGCCCGCAGCAGCCCGCCTTGCGCGTGATCGAGGGGGAACGCCCCAGCAACAGGCCCGCCGCCGCGCAGATGGTGGAAACGCTGCATGCGCGCGAACTGCCAGTGATGGGGCGCATCGCCGCCGGCGTGCCGATCGAGGCGATTGCAGAAATTTCGCATCACGTGGCCGTGCCGGGCAGCATGTTGTCGGGGCGCGGCGAACATTACGCCCTAGAGGTTAAAGGTGATTCGATGATCGAGGCGGGCATCAACGATGGCGACATCGTGGTGATCCGCGAAACCAATACCGCCAATAACGGCGATATCGTTGTGGCGCTGGTGGAAGACCAAGAAGCCACGTTGAAGCGGTTTTTCAAACGCGGCGACAGCGTGGCCCTAGAGGCGGCAAACCCTGCCTATGAAACCCGTGTTTTGCCGGGCCACAAAGTGCGCGTTCAGGGCCGGTTGGTGGGCTTGATCCGCACGTACTGAGCTTTGGGCCTGCACCGCGGTCTGTGCCATGGCTACCGCTGGCCATGCCACAGGCGCAGCCCGCCCATCTGCGCCACGCTGCGCATGCGCAGCCCCCCATCGGGGGTGGCATAAAGGGCGATGGCGCCGGTGGTTTGCAAGCGATCCGCATCTAAGGTTTTGCAGGGCAGCCCCGCTGGCAAGCGGGCATCAGACACCACCCAATCGCCCGGCA
>RFQY01000208.1 GCA_009924775.1 Paracoccaceae bacterium
GCGGGTCTTGCAGCTGTAAGGCTTCGGAATGCAAAATATCGGCCGCCAAAACCAGCCCCGCGCCCACGCGCAGCCCCGCATGGCCGGGCGTGTGGCCCGGCAAGTGCCAAAACGTCAGCCCCGGCGCCACCTCTTGGCCGTCGTCCAACAGCCGAATATTTCCACCCAAGGCCGCCAGAACCCGGCCGCCGGGGGTGTCTGTGCCCTGCCAATGCTGCGCCTCGGCGGGGTGCATCACCACCTCGGCATTGGGAAAAACCAGCCCGTCATCGCCCAGCGCGCCACCGCAATGATCGCCGTGAAGATGGGTAAAGACCAGCCGCCCAATCTGCGCCGGCGCCACGCCCAGTTCGGCCAAAAGCCCCAGAACGCGCCCGCCCTTGGCCCCGGCCAAAGCGCCATAGCCTGCATCGACCAGCGTCAGCACGCCATCGCCCTGAATCAGGAAAGCGTTAAACTCGGTCCGAATATCGGTTTCGCCCGCCGCCGCCAAACGCGCCTTGCATTCGATCTCGGACAGCTCCGGAAACACCTCGGGCGCAAACGTGCCCTGCCCATCTGTCAGGCAGCTGACGTGCCAGCCGTCTTGATGCCAGCGCGCGCCCATCACCCAATCCGGTAGTTGGGGCTTTCGCGGGTGATTTGCACATCGTGCACATGGCTTTCTTTCAGCCCAGCGCCGGTGATTTTCACAAATGTGCAATTTTGGCGCATATCGGCCACCGTGGCGCAGCCAGTATAGCCCATCGCAGCGCGCAAGCCCCCCACCATTTGGTGCAAAACCGCCTGAACCGAGCCTTTGTAAGGCACTTGGCCCTCGATACCTTCGGGCACCAGTTTGTCGCTGGCGGCGTCTTTTTGGAAATACCGGTCGGCAGAGCCGCGCGCCATGGCGCCCAAGCTGCCCATCCCGCGATAGGATTTAAACGAGCGGCCCTGATACAAGATCACTTCGCCCGGGCTTTCATCGGTGCCCGCAATCATCGAGCCCACCATCGCCACCGAAGCCCCCGCCGCGATTGCCTTGGCAAAATCGCCCGAGAATTTGATGCCTCCATCGGCGATCACCGGCACATCACCCGCAGCGCGGGCGCAATCCATAATCGCGGTCAGCTGCGGCACGCCCACGCCCGCCACCATCCGCGTGGTGCAGATCGATCCCGGGCCAATCCCCACTTTGACGCCATCGGCGCCTGCATCGATCAAGGCGCGCACAGCATCTGCTGTGGCCACGTTGCCTGCCACCACCTGCGGAGCGCCCGGCAGCGCCTTGATGCGGCGCACGGCCTCGATCACCCCGGCCGAATGGCCATGCGCGGTGTCGACCACCACGATATCGCAGCCCGCATCGATCAGCGCCAGCGAGCGTTCAAAGCCCGCATCGCCCACGCCGGTGGCCGCAGCCACCCGCAAGCGGCCCAGATTGTCTTTGCACGCCGTGGGGTTCAGCACCGCCTGTTCGGTGTCTTTCAGCGTCAACAGGCCCGTCAGCTTGCCACGGCCATCATGAACCAGCAGCTTTTCAATACGGCGCGCGCGCATCAGGCTTTTGGCTTCGTCCAAATCAGCCGGTTCTGCCAACATCGCCAGATTGTTCGAGGTCATCATCACATGCACGGGCGTGTCATCTGATGCGGCAAAGCGCATATCGCGGTTTGTCACGATGCCCACCACCAGCCCGGTTTCATCCACCACCGGAAAACCCGTAAAATTATACCGTTCGATCAATGCCTTGGCATCGGCCAGCGTTTGATTTGGGCGCAGCGTGACGGGGTTATAAACGATGCCAGATTCAAATCGTTTCACCCGGCGCACCTGCATGGATTGTTCTTCCACGCCCAGATTTTTGTGAATAACCCCAATACCGCCCGCCTGCGCCATGGCAATGGCCATACGCGCCTCGGTAACAGTATCCATGGCCGAGCTGAGAAGCGGGATGTTCAGCGCAATTTCGCGCGTTACCTTGGTGCGTGTATCCGCGGTTGAGGGCAGCACCGACGAGGCGGCGGGAACCAGCAAAACATCATCAAAGGTCAGGGCCTCACGAATCTCCATGGGGGTATCTCCGGGCTAGGGTTCGTTTGGCGCCCCCATATCGCATGGATAGCACGGGGTGGAAAGGCCAGATCGTCAGTTTCTGCCTGCGCACAGCCCACCGCATGAAGGTGTTGAGAAACTTTCACGCCCCATGCCGCCCCTTGACCCGAATTTGCCGGTTATCGCCTTTTTCTTTGGCGCATGCGCCCTATGCTCCGTCACAACGCGCGAACATAAACACAGGTCAAACATGAGTAGCGATCCGCTTGTCATCTTTACGCCCTCGGGCAAACGTGGCCGGTTTCCAGTGGGAACCCCTGTATTAACGGCCGCCCGCCAGCTGGGGGTTGATCTGGATTCGGTCTGCGGCGGGCGCGGCATTTGCTCGAAATGCCAGATCACCCCGTCTTACGGCGAATTCTCAAAACACGGTGTCACCGTGGCCCAAGATGCCCTAAGCGCGTGGAACAAGGTAGAGCAGCGCTACAAAGACAAGCGCGGCCTGATCGAGGGCCGCCGCCTAGGCTGCCAAGCCTGCGTGCAGGGCGATGTGGTGATCGACGTGCCCCCCGAAAGCCAAGTGCATAAACAAGTTGTGCGCAAAGCTGCCTCGGCACGCGCCATCACCATGGACCCGGCCACGCGGCTATATTTTGTCGAGGTCGACCAACCCGATATGCACGAACCAACGGGCGATCTGGAACGTCTGGCGCGCGCGCTAAAGGCGCAATGGGACGTGCCTGCAATCACCGCGGATTTGTCGGTGATGTCAAAGCTGCAGCTCAGCCTGCGCAAAGGCAATTGGCAGGTGACGGTGGCACTGTTTCGGGCCCAAGCCGATGGGCCAGCCAAAGTGTTGGATATCTGGCCCGGCCTGCATGAAGAGGGCATTTTCGGGCTGGCCATCGATCTGGGCTCGACCACCATTGCCGCCCATCTGTGCGATTTGGCCGATGGCAAGGTGTTGGCCTCGTCAGGGGTGATGAACCCGCAGATCCGCTTTGGCGAAGATCTGATGAGCCGGGTCTCTTATGCCATGATGAACCCCGGCGGCGACCGCGAGATGACCACGGCTGTGCGCACCGCGCTAAACGGGCTGATCCAGACGCTTAGCACCGAGGTGGGGATCGACCCGGCGCTGATTATGGAAACCGTTTTCGTGTGCAACCCGGTCATGCACCACCTGTTGCTGGGCATTGACCCGGTCGAATTGGGCCAAGCGCCCTTTGCTTTGGCCACCTCCGAGGCCATGTTGCTGCCTGCCGCGCAGCTGGATCTAAGCACCGTGAACGAACGCGCGCAGGTCTATGTTTTGCCCTGTATCGCCGGGCATGTGGGCGCCGATGCTGCGGCGGTGGCGCTGTCGGAAGAGCCCAACAAATCCGAGGATCTGGTGCTGATCGTTGATGTGGGCACGAATGCCGAAATCCTGTTGGGCAACAAAGAACGGGTTTTGGCCTGCTCCTCGCCCACGGGCCCCGCGTTTGAGGGCGCGCAAATCAGATCGGGCCAGCGCGCTGCACCCGGCGCCATCGAGCGCATCGAAATCGACGCCATCACCAAAGAGCCCCGCTTCCGCGTGATCGGGGTGGATTTATGGTCTGACGAAGAGGGTTTCACAGACGCCGTGGCCGAAACCGGCATCACCGGCATCTGCGGCTCGGGGATCATCGAGGCGGTGGCAGAAATGCGCATGGCCGGGTTGCTGGATGGATCGGGGTTGATTGGTTCGGCCGCCCAAACCGGCACCGAACGCGCCATCGCCGAAGGGCGCACAAACGCCTATGTCATCTATGATGGCACCGAAAATGGCGGGCCGCTGATCACTGTGACCCAAGGCGACATTCGCGCCATCCAGCTGGCCAAATCGGCGCTTTACGCCGGGGCGCGGCTGTTGATGGATGAAATGGGCGTCGAGCGGGTAGACCGCGTGGTGCTGGCCGGTGCCTTTGGCGCCCATATCAGCCCCAAACACGCCATGGTGCTGGGCATGATCCCTGATGTGCCGCTGGAACGGGTGTTCAGCGCGGGCAACGCGGCCGGTACGGGCGCGCGCATTGCGCTGTGCAATCTGGCCGCCCGCCGCGGGATCGAGGCCACGGTGCGCCAAATCACCAAGGTCGAAACCGCGATCGAGCCGAAATTCCAAGAGCATTTTGTAAACGCCAACGCCATTCCCCATGCCACCGACCCGTTTCCCGAATTGGGCCAAGTGGTCAGCCTGCCGGTGGTAAACTACAACACCCGCGGCGAGGCCGATGGCGCAGGCGGTGGCCGCCGCCGCCGCCGAGGTTAAGATTGGGGTTAAGGTTGGGGCGACGGTTGGGAATAGGTCAAATCTGCCCATAAAACGCGCGCAAAAGGGGGGCATTTGCCCCCCTTCTGGCCAAAGCCCACTTGACGACGCAGGCGCCCTGTCTTAACTGCAGGCCAACGCGGGTGTAGCTCAATGGTAGAGCCGCAGC
>RFQY01000209.1 GCA_009924775.1 Paracoccaceae bacterium
TCATCACATTGGCCAGTTTTTGCAGCACCACATAGGCCACCGATGTGGCCAGCGCGTAAATTGCCGTGCGCTTGGTCAGCGCGGCGGGGGCTGTATCGGCAAAGCCTTGGGCCAGAATATAGGCCACCCCGAAAATCAAGATCACCCCCAGCGTCAGCGATTGCGGCGACTTGCCCTCGACCCCCACGCCCAGCGACACCAGCCCGTAAATCACGATACCTGCCCCAAAGGCGCGCAGCACCTTGGCCAGCGAAGGCACCGCCACAGGCCCGGGCCGGGCGATGGCAGCGATATTGCGCACCGCCTCGCCCGCCGACAAAAAGGCATGCGCCTTATACAGCGAATGCGCCACGATATGCAGCAGCGCCAGCGGAAACAGCGCCAGCCCGCATTGCAGCATCATAAAGCCCATCTGCGCAATCGTTGACCACGCCAACGAGGTTTTTACCGCCGCCTGCGTCAGCATCACCAACCCGCCAAAAAGGGCTGTAAAGCCGCCCAGCATAACCAGCCCGGCCAGAATGGCAGGCGCGCTCAGCATGACATCGGCAAAGCGGATCAGCAAAAACCCCCCCGCGTTGATCACCCCAGCATGCAGCAGCGCCGAAACCGGGGTGGGCGCCTCCATCACTTCGGTCAGCCAGCCGTGGCCGGGAAATTGCGCCGAGGCCAACACCGCCGCCAGCGCCAACAGCCCTGCCGCCGCCAGCGTTGGCGCATCATTGCGCGCCTGGGATAAGATGGTGGCAATATCGCTGGTTTCATGAGCTGCCGCCAAAAACAGCACTGCCAACGCCAAGGCCGCTTCGCTGGCGCGCGCCAGCACCGCCTTTTTGCGCGCCGCGCGCTGCGCCGTCACCCGCTGGGGGTAAAACAGCAGCAAGCGGTGCAAGGCCACGCTGGTGGCGCCCCATGCCAACAACAGCTGAAACAGGTTGCCCGCGATCACCAAAACCAGCACGGCGGCCAGCGTGGCCAGCATCAGCGCGGTAAAGCGGGCGTGGTGCGGCTCGCGGTCCATGTAGATGGCGCTATAGCGCAAGACCACCCAGCCGATAAAGCTGACCAGCACCAGCATCGTGGCGCTGACAATATCCAGCCGCACCGATAGGCCCACACCCGCCGCCCCCAGCAAAGCCGAACTGCCCGGCCCATAAAGCCCAAGCATCAGTGCCGAAAGCAGGGCAATGCCCACAGACGCCAAAGCGCCATATTCGGCCACGCGCGGCAGCCGCCCCGCCGCGCGGGCATCGCCGCGGGCGGCAAAGGCTGCGATACTTAGCAGTAACAAAGGCGCCAAAAGTGGCAGCAAATGATAGCTCATGGTCTGTCTCCCCTTGCCAAGCCCGCCAAGGCGGGTGGGGCAGGGATAGGCCAGCGCTTTGATCAATAAAAATACATTGTTTTTCATATATCGTTCTATTAATCAGAACGTATGCCGCTAAACTATCATCATCTGCGCTATTTCTGGGCTGTGGCCCATGACGGCAACCTCACCCGCACGGCCGAGCGGTTGAACCTGTCGCAATCGGCGCTTTCGGCCCAGATCAAGCAGCTGGAAGAGCGGCTTGGCCAATCCCTGTTCGAGCGGCGCGGGCGCGCGCTGCACCTGACCGAGGTGGGGCGCATCACGCTGGACCATGCCGATACAATTTTTGCCACCGGCCAACAGCTGATTGCCACGTTGCAGCAAACCGGCCAAAGGCGGCAGGCGCTGCGTATTGGGGCGCAGGCGACGCTGTCGCGCAACTTTCAGATCGGCTTTTTGCGCCCGGTTTTGGGGCGCGCCGATGTCGAGGTCATTTTACGGTCGGGCAGCCCAGCGGAATTGCTGGATGGATTGGCCACGCTGAATTTGGACGTGGCGCTGATGACCCGCGAAGCGGCCAACGATGCCCTGACCCAATATATCACCCACCGCTTGGCCGAACAGCGCGTGGGCTTGGTGGGCATTCCAGAAAGGTTGGATGCAACCCGGCCCCTGCAGGCCCTATTGGCCGAGCAGCCGGTCATTTTGCCCACACCCGAATCTGGCGTGCGCGCCGCCTTTGACGCGCTAACCGCGCGGCTGCAACTGCGCCCGCAAATCGTGGCCGAGGTGGATGATATGGCCATGATGCGCCTTTTGGCCCGCGAGGGCGTGGGCTTGGCGTTGGTGGCGCCCATCGTGGTGCGCGACGAGCTGGCCCAAGGTGTGCTGGTCGAGGCGCGCGAGCACCCGCAAATTTCAGAAACTTTTTATGCCGTCACCCTAGAGCGGCGCTTTCCAAACCCGCTGGTGGCCGAATTGATTGCAGCCATGGCCCAACCCGGCACATCGCCACGCTGACCCCCCATTCAGGGCTTTACCCACATCCCGCTACACGGGATACATAGCCACAAACGCGGAGGCACCATGCACGGATTATTTTTTGAAATGCAGCCCAAGGACGGGCATCTGCCGCACTACTTCGACCATGTCGACCGGCTGCGCCCAATTTTGGCGCAGCACACAGGCCTGGCCTATCTGGAACGGTTTGGCGCTGTGGGAAACCCCGATCAAATATTGTCGCATCAGCTGTGGCAGAGCGAGGCAGATATTCTGGCATGGCGCCAAGACGCGCTACACCGGCGCTCGCAATATGCGGGGATCAGCACGCATTTTGCCGATTACCGCATTCGGGTGGGCGAAAGGGTGGCGCATTGGCAGCAGGGTCAAACGGTGCAAAGCACCCTGCCAAAGCCCCAAGCGCGGCTGCTTTTGGCCATCTATGGGCCACAGGCCTGCACAGCCCAGATTTATCACGCCTATGAAAGCTTCACCAATCCCGGCTCTTTTCTGTCGCTGGCCAGTTTTGATACGCCCGGCGCGGCCCATGCCGCATTGGTGGAACAGGCAGGCCAAGGCGCCACGCAGGCCAGCATATTCGCCATCGCGCGCGATTATGGCCAATTCGACCGGGCCGAAGCCCCCACAGCCCAAGGCGCAACGCCAAACCCTGCGCCAAACCCTGCACCTGTGGCTTTGCACCGCCCCTAAGCCGGCTGGCCCAAGCGCGCCAAAATAGGCGCCACTTCGGCCTGTGCCATGGCCCCAGCCGTGGTGCCGCGCTGGCCCAATAGGCGCGTCGCGATAAAGGCATCACTGACGGCCTGTGGCGCCACCTCGATCAGCATGGCCCCCGCCAATAGCTGCGCCAAACTTTCCACAAACCACCGTGCCTCGCCTTCGGGGGGCAGCGCGGGCCAGCGCGCCTGATGGGCGCTATAGGCACGGGCAAAGCCCGCATCATGGCCACAGGCCGCCTGCAGGCGTTGATGCAGCACATGCCCGGCCAAGGGCGCACGCGACAAGCTGCGCAAGATATCGAGGCAGATGACATTGCCTGACCCTTCCCAAATGGAATTCAGCGGTGCCTCGCGATACAGCATGGGCATGGGGGTTTCCTCGATATATCCCATGCCGCCCAGACACTCCATCGCCTCGTAAATCACGCCGGGCGCGCGTTTATTGGACAGGTATTTTGCCAGCGCAACGGCGATACGGGCAAAGGCGCGGTCTTCGGGCGTGGTGCCATCAAAGGCGCGGGCACAGCCAAAGCCCAGGGCCGTTGCCGCCTCAAGGTCCAGCGCAAGATCGGCCAGCACCGCGCGCATCAGCGGCTGGTCGATCAAGCGGCGCTGGAAACTGCGCCGCCCTTCGGCCCACCACAGCGCCTCGGCCAGCGCCGCACGCATCAGGCCCGCCGGGGCAAGCGCTGTATCCAGCCGGGTGTGATGCACCATCTCGATGATGGTTTTCACCCCCTGCCCCTCGTCGCCCAACCGCAGCGCCACCGCGCCATGATATTCGATGACGAGGCATTGGCATGATTGCCCAGCTTATCTTTCAGCCGCATCAGATGAAGGGCGTTGCGCTGCCCCTCTAACCAGCGGGGCACCAAAAAGCAGCTTAGCCCTTCGGGGGTTTGCGCCAAGGTTAAAAACCCGTCCGACATCGGGGCCGAGCAAAACCATTTATGCCCAAAAAGGCGGTAAACATCGCCATCCCGTTCGGCACGGGTGGTGTTTGCGCGCACATCCGACCCGCCCTGTTTCTCGGTCATCGCCATGCCCAAGGTGGCCCCCTGCTTGCCCGCCACGGGGGCAATGGCTGGGTCATAGTGCAGCGACATCAATTTGGGCTGCCATAGCGCGGCCAGCGCCGGATCGGCCTTTAGCGCGGGAATGGCGGCATAGGTCATGGTCAGCGGGCACGAGACGCCCGGCTCTAGCTGGGCTTGGAAATAAACCAGCGCTGCATGGGTGGCATGCCCGCCTTGGCAGCCATCGCGCCACGGCAAGGCGGCATAACCCTGCGCCATCCCCAAGGCCATCAGCCGGTGATAGGCCGCGTTGAAATGCACCTCATCGGCGCGGGTGCCATCGCGGTTGAACGCCACCAAGCGGGGCAGATCGCGGCGTGCCTCGGCGGCATCAAACAGCGCCTCG
>RFQY01000210.1 GCA_009924775.1 Paracoccaceae bacterium
CATACCGCCCAGCTGCTTCATCTGCGTCAGCGGTGCCCCGCAGGCGCCGCAGGCCAAACGGTGGCTGCTGGCCCCCGCCAACACCTACGCCGAGCGCGTTCCGCAATAGCAACAAGTGGCCAATCGTGTGGTTTGGGGCATTGTCCCTCCTGCCCCACATATGGGGGGCCTGTGCGGGGTTACAAGCCGTGCCTAGCCACGCACCGCATAAAGCGCCACAGCCGCTGCATTTGACACGTTGAGCGACCCGAAATCCTGCGCAAAGGGTATTTTTACCAAGGCATCGCAGGTTTCGCGCGTGCGCTGGCGCAGGCCCGGCCCTTCGGCGCCCAGAACCAAGGCAATGGGCCGGTCGCGATAGGCATCTGCCACCTGATCGATGGTTTGATCGGCACCACCATCCAGCCCAAAAAACAGATACCCCATGGCGCGCAGCTCTTCCATCGCATCGGCCAGGTTTTTCACCCGCAGATAGGGCTGGCGTTCCAGCGCACCCGAGGCGGTTTTGGCCAAAGCCCCGGTTTCCGGCGCCGAATGGTGGCGCGGCGCAATCACGGCGCTGGCACCAAACACCTCGGCCGAGCGTAAAATCGCCCCCACGTTATGTGGGTCTGTCACCCGGTCCAGCAGCAGCACACGCGGCGCCCCTTGGCCCGGGCCGCCGATGCAGCAATCTGCCAAACTGCCCCAATCCAGCGGCTTTACTTCTAACACCGCGCCCTGATGCACCGATTGCGGGTCAATCGGGGCGGAAAATGTGCGCGGATCTACCTCTTCGGGCTCAATGCCGCTGGCCGCTATTGCATCGGCCAGCTTATCGGCGGCATTACGCGTGACCATCAGGCGCAGCTTTTGGCGGGCCGGGTTCATCAAGGCATCGCGCACCGCATGCAGACCAAATAACCACACGGTTTCTGCCGTGGCAGCCTTTTTTGCCTGCTCTTTTTCGACGACCCATTTTGGCTTTTTCATCTTCGCGACCCCGGTTTTTCGATTCCCCCCCTACCTGCGCCACCCAAGCGGCGCCCGCAAGGGATTTTCCTGTTGACGCCCCCTTTCACCGCTTGTAATCACCCCCTCACGTTTGGGCCGAGACGGCAAAAACGTGGGCGACGTGCTGCAAGGTGCGGCAGCGGACTGTAACTCCGCCGGGGAGACCCATGCCTGGTTCGATTCCAGGGTCGCCCACCATTTTTCCCTAAATCTGCAAATATGACCAGGTGTTTACGGGTAAGTGGTGGCCATTTGTGCCGCAGCGGGTTCTATGGTTTTTTGGCAAAAACCCGTTTCCCCGCTGGGGCGCAGCACCTATACTGGTGGCGTATGGGTTTTTGTGGGTGTGGTTTTGCCGTTCAACATCGTGATTATTGCCCAAGCCGGGCGGCTGGGCTTCGAGGCTGTGCTTTTTGCCGCCAGCTTGCGCCAATTCAGCCCGGGCTTTACCGGCACGCTTTATGTGGCCACGCCACAGCCCGGCCCCTTGTGGCCCAGCGCACCCACCCTGCAAGACACCGAGGTTTTGGCCCTACTTGACGAATTTGGCGCGCAAATTCTGCCCTTTGAAAGCCACCACTTTGGTCATGCCTACCCCTATGGCAACAAGATCGAGGCGCTTGCCGCCCTGCCGCAGGGGGAAAATTTTGTCTTCTTTGATTCTGATACGCTGATCACCGGCGAATTGGGCGAGGTGCCCTTTGATTTTGCCTATCCCAGCGCATCCGCCCGGGTGGAAGGCACATGGCCCCAGATCGAGCTATATGGCCCGGGCTACACCCAAATTTGGGGATCGCTTTACCAAAAATTTGGCCTGTCGCTAGAGCCAACATTGGACACCAGCCAGCCAGATGAATTTTGGCAGCGCTACATGTATTTCAACGCCGGGTGGTTTTACGGCAGCTGCCCTCACGCCTTTGGCCAGCGGTTTTTAGACTATGCTTTGGCCATTCAAAACACCCCCCCGCCGGAATTGATATGCCAGCAGCTGAACCCGTAGTTGGATCAGGTGGCGCTGCCTTTGGTTATTCACAGCCTTGGTGGGGGGCGCAAGCCAGCTGTTCAGGCGCGTTTGGATGGCGATATCAGCTGCCACTACCGCCTGCTGCCCCTGCTTTATGCCCGCGAAAGCGACAGCGTTGTGCAGGCCTTGGAAACCATCACCACGCCCAACCGCCTGAAAAAAGTGCTCAAACGCTACGACCCGATCAAGCGCATGATCTACCAAGGGCGCGGCGCCAAGGTGCGCGCGCTGTTTGATCGTGAAAACCTGCCCCGCAAAGAGCAAGCCATCCGCAACACGATCAAGAAACAAGGATTTTGGGTGCGCTGATCGTGCGAAAACAGCGTTCGCCCAGCGCGATCCGTGGCGAAACACCCGTTCTTTTCGCGCATTCCATCATTGCCGCCTGCGGCCCCTTGGCGTAACTCTGTTGCATGTTTTGACGGGAGGTTCCGACTATGACCGATAGCCACGGTTTCGATACGCTGCAAATCCATGCGGGCGCACGCCCCGACCCGGCCACCGGCGCGCGCCAGACGCCGATTTATCAAACAACTGCCTATGTGTTCCGCGATGCCGATCACGCCGCAGCGCTGTTTAACCTGCAAGAGGTGGGCTATATCTATTCGCGCCTGACCAACCCCACCGTTGCCGTGCTGGCCGAGCGTATTGCCACGCTCGAGGGGGGCGTGGGCGCTGTGTGCACATCGTCGGGCCATGCCGCGCAGATCATGGCACTTTATCCGCTGATGGCACCGGGCCTGAACATTGTGGCCTCGACCCGGCTATATGGCGGCACCGTCACCCAGTTTACCCAAGTTTTCAAACGCTTTGGCTGGGAAACCAAATTTGTTGATTTCGACGATACCGCCGCCGTCGAGGCCGCGATAGATGAAAATACCCGCGCAATCTTTTGCGAATCCATCGCCAACCCCGGTGGCTATATCACCGATCTAGACGCCATCGGCGCGATTGCCGATAAGGCCGGGCTGCCGATGGTTGTGGATAACACCACCGCCACCCCCTATCTGTGCAACCCCATCGCCCATGGCGCCACTTTGGTGATTCATTCCACCACCAAATACCTTACCGGCAATGGCACGGTGACGGGTGGCTGCATCGTTGATTCGGGCAAGTTTGATTGGTCGGCATCCGATAAATTCCCCAGCCTGTCGCAGCCCGAGCCCGCCTATCATGGGCTGAAATTCCACGAAACCTTTGGCGCCTTGGCCTATACGTTCTTTGGCATCGCCATCGGCCTGCGCGATTTGGGCATGACCATGAACCCACAGGCCGCGCATTACACGTTGATGGGCATCGAAACCCTGTCGTTGCGCATGGAAAAACACGTGGCCAACGCCCAGAAAATTGCCGCTTGGTTGGAAAAAGACCCGCGCATCGAATATGTGACCTACGCCGGCCTGCCCTCGTCGCCCTATCATGGGCGTGTGGCCAGCATCTGCCTCAAAGGTGCGGGGGCGCTGTTCACGGTGGCGTTGAAGGGCGGCTACGAGGCCTGCGTCAAGATGGTCGACAGCCTAGATCTGTTCAGCCATGTGGCGAATTTGGGCGATACGCGCTCGCTGATCATTCATTCGGCCTCGACAACCCATCGCCAGCTGACCCCCGAACAGCAAACCGCTGCGGGCGCCGCGCCAAATGTTGTGCGTTTGTCGATTGGCACCGAAGACCCCGATGACCTGATCCGCGATCTGGACAAAGCGCTAAGCGCGGCCTCGGCCTAAGCGCTGCGCCCTATCGAGAACCTGCAAAAGGGCCTGCCCAGTGGCGGGCCCTTTTCTTTAGGGCAGCGCGCGCGGGATCAAGGCGTAAACCGCGCTGACATCGGCGCGCAGGCCCACCGTGCCCCCCGCCACCGGCATGGCCATCTCGCCCATGGTGGCGGCGCGCATGGCCAGCATGGGCATGGGGGCTTGGCCCGCCCCTTCCGAAAGGCTGCGCAGCGCCCCCAGGCGCAGCCCCGCCGCTTCGGCATAAAGCGCGGCTTTGCGCTGTGCATCGGCCACAGCCGCCCGGCGCGCTTGGTCTTGGGCCTGTTGGCTATCTTGCAAACCAAAGCTAATGCCCTGCAGCCGGTTTGCACCATCGGCCACCACCGCATCTAACACCTGGCCCAGCTGCGGCAGGTTGCGCACCTGCACCACCAAGCCGTTTTCGGCCTGATATCCCAACAAACGGCCCTGCGCCTCTTGGGCTTTGGCTGGGGCCCAAACCGGACCCAGCGACACACCAGATGTTTGCATATCGGCCTCGGCCACCCCAGAGCTGGCCAACCGCGCAATCACCCGGCCCATCCCCGCCGCCACCTGTGGCATGGCCGCCGCCGCTGTCTCGCCACGATGGCTGACAGACAGGCGCAGCGTGGCCATATCGGGGCGCGCAGGGCCTGTGGGAT
>RFQY01000022.1 GCA_009924775.1 Paracoccaceae bacterium
GCAGCCAGCACGATGGTGGACGAGCTTTCAATACGGCTTTTGGGGCTGATCCCGGCCTGCATGAAATTGCGGTTGATGATACGCCGGTTTTGCATATCAGGCGTCAGCAACGACAGCTGCACATCGGCCAAATCCGCCCATGTCAGGGTTTTTGCATGGGCCAAGGGGTGATCGGCGCGGCACACCAAGGCGTAGTTTTCGCTGTAAAGGGGGGTGGTGCTGACCCGGCCCAGCGGCTCGTTGTCCAGATAGGTAATGCCTGCGTCTACATCTAGATTTTCCAGCAGGTCCAGAATTTCCACCGAGGATCGCGACAGCACGGAAAAAGACACCTCAGGGTGGGCTTGGGCAAATTGCGCGGTCAGCTTTGCTGCCTGTGTCAGGGCGGTGGGAATCACCGCCAGCCGCAAATGCCCCGACAGGCCCACACGGGCGGCGCGCATGTCATCGCGCAGGCGGCGCGTGTCGCCCACGATCTGGCGCGCCCAAACCAAGGCGCGCTGCCCTTCGGGGGTTAACCCGCCATACCGCGAGCCGCGCCGCACCAGCTGCACGCCCAGCTGTTCTTCCAAGTTGCGTATGCCGCTGGACAGGGTGGGCTGGGTGATGCCCAGCGTTTCGGCGGCCCGGCCAAAATGGTGCTCTTTTGCCAAGGCCAGCAGCATTTCCAGTTTGCCAATCATCACAAATCCCTATCGCTTTTGTCAAAAACGATAGGGATTTTCACTTGGCTTGCCAAGCTTAGGCCGCGTTGGCCCATTCGCCTTTGCGAAATACTGGCACGCGGCTGCCATCGGGCAGGATGCCGTCGATATCGGTATAGGCACCGCCGATCATCCAATCAACGTGGATCATGCTGCTGTTGCCACCCTGTGCGGCGATCTGGTCGCCAGATAGCTGCGCGCCGTTTTCAAAACATTTCGAATAGCATTGCCCCAGCGCGATGTGGCAGGCGGCGTTTTCGTCAAATAGCGTGTTCAAAAACAGCAGCCCCGATTGCGAGATGGGCGAGGAATGCGGCACCAAGGCCACTTCGCCCAAGCGGCGGGCGCCGGCATCGGTATCTAGCAGTTTTTGCAGCACGCTTTCGCCCCGCGCGGCGCGGGCGCTGGTGATCTGGCCGCCGGTGAAACGCACCTCGATCTGGTCGATCAAGCTGCCTTGGTGCGACAGCGGTTTGGTCGAGCGGACATACCCCTCGACCCGCGCTGCATGGGGGGTGGTAAACACCTCTTCGGTGGGGATGTTCGGGTTGCAGGTGATGCCGTTATTGGCGGTCGAGGCGCCACCGTGCCATTCGTGCCCATCGGCCAGCCCGACCGTTAGATCTGTGCCATCCGAGCGGAAATGCAGCGCCGAAAACCGCTGGCCGTTCAGCCAACGGGTGCGCTGACGCAGCGCATCGTTATGGGCCGCCCATGCCGCAACGGGGTCGTCCACTGTAACGCGCGAGGCGGCAAAGATGGCATCGGCCAGCCGCTGGGTGGCCTCGGCTTGGGGCAGGTCGGGGAACATGCGGCTGGCCCAAGCGGTGCTGGGGTAGGATAGGATGTTCCAATTGATGTCGAAATTGGCAATCTTTTCCAAAGCGGGCTTATAGGCAATGGCGTTGGCCTTGCTGGCGCGGGCTACTTTTTCGGGGTCTTGTTCGGACAAAAGCATGGGGTCATCGCCCACAATCGCCAGCCGTGCGGCCCCGCCCGCATAGGCCTGCGCCATGCCTTGATAAAGCCAATCCGCCGCGCAATCGAATGTCGCGTCTTGGCCATGTTGAAACCGCGCCAATGTGATCGCTGGATCGCTGAAAATGGGGGTCACTACCCCCGCCCCGGCGGCATAGGCCGCAGCAGTGATGCGGCGCACCAGCGGCAGGGCCTCGATTGGGGCGGTCAGCACCAGGTCTTGGCCCGGCTGCAGGTTCAGCCCTGTGTGCACCGCCACTTGGGCAAGGCGGTCAAGGTAACGGTCGTTTTGCGCGGCTTGGGTCATGGCGTGCTCCTGCTTTGGTTTGACCCATGGTTAGTGCGTGGTGTGGGCCGCTGCAATGGGGTGGCGCGCCGCGCTGGCCTAGCTGCGTGGGCGGCGGGGGCGGCCCAGATGTGGCTGCAGCCCGCCAAGCATGCGCAGGCAATGGTCCATTTGATCGATGGCGATGAATTCATCGGGTTTATGCGCCTCGCGGATCGAGCCGGGGCCGCACACAACCACATCCATGCCCATGTTTTGAAACAATCCCGCCTCGGTGCCAAAGGCCACAACATCGGCCCCATTGGCGCCGGTCAGCGCGGAAACGATATCGCGCGCTTCGTTTTCCAGCGTGGGTTCCAGCCCGGCCACCTCGCCCATGGTTTCGGTTTCGATGCTGGCCTCGGGCCAAACTTTTTGCATGGCAGGCAACAGCTGGGTTTGCACATATTCGGCCATGGCGCGGCGCACAAAGGGGCCATCGGCCTCTTGCACGGGGCGCATTTCCCAGATCACCTCGGCAAAGCTGGGGATCACATTATGGGCGGTGCCCCCATTCAGCCCGCCGGTGTTGATGGTGGTCCATGGTGGCGAAAAGCGGCTGGTTTCAGGGGCGCGTGGTTTGAGCGCCTCGCGCAGCTCCATCAGGCGGGCCACATAGCGCACCGCGTATTCCACCGCGTTGACGCCCAGATCGGGTTCCGATCCATGGCCGGCTGCGCCATGAAAGCGGGTTGTATATTCGCAGCAGCCCTTGTGCCCCTCGATCACGCGCATTTCGGTGGGCTCGCCAATAATGGCCATGCCTGGTTTCAGCCCCCGGTCTTGTAGGGCTGCCACCAGTGCTTGTGCCCCGATGCAGCCCACTTCTTCGTCATGGGTAAAGGCGAAATGAATGGGGCGATGGGTGGCTGCGCGGCCCAAGTCCGGCGCCATGGCAAGGCAGGCGGCGATAAAGCCTTTCATATCGCAGGTGCCCCGGCCATAAAGGCGGCCATCGCGCTGGTGCAATTCGAACGGGTCGCTGGCCCAGTTTTGGCCCTCGACAGGCACTACATCGGTATGGCCAGATAACACGATGCCGCCTTCGATATCGGGGCCGATCGTGGCGAATAAATTGGCTTTGGTGCCGGTCGTGTCGTGAAACACGTCTACCCGCGCGCCAGCCTGTTGAAGCTGGGCTGCAACCCAGTCGATCAGCGCCAGATTGCTATCGGTCGAGATCGTTGGAAAGGCCACCAATTGGCGCAATATATCGATGCTGGTGTCTAGCTTTGTCATCTTGTGCCCTTTCCGCCTGTTGCATTTTTGTGCCCTATTTGTGCCCGCCCCGGCATGTCAAGGACCGACGGTTGAGCGTTGGGAAAAGACCATCGCGCGGGGGCAGAGCGGGGGCTAGCCGACGCAGCGTCATTTGTTCAAAACAACCCCGAAAGATGCGGAAATTTCTGGACGTGCGGCGCAATAGCGCCCTAACTGTTAGGGCGAACATGGAGGGTATCATGCTGGACGCACCGCAGGATAAACGGCTGTCTTTTGAATTGGGCGACAGGCTGACTGCCGAGGACGGTTGGGTTTACATGACGGGGATGCAGGCGCTGGTGCGTCTGCCTATCCAACAGCGCAAACGCGATGCCGCGCAGGGGCTGAACACGGGCGGCTATATCTCGGGTTATCGCGGCTCGCCCATCGGGCGCTACGATATGGAGCTGTGGCAATCTGAAAAAGAGCTGCGCGCGCACAACATCTATTTCCAGCCCGGCGTGAACGAGGATTTGGCCGCCACCGCCACATGGGGCAGCCAGATGGTGGGGCTGTTTCCCGGCGCCACCGTCGAGGGGGTGTTTTCGATCTGGTATGGCAAGGCCCCGGGCATGGACCGCTCGATGGACCCGCTGCGCCACGCCAATTTTGCCGGAACCAACGAAAAGGGCGGCACTTTGCTGCTGGTGGGCGATGATCATGGCGCCAAGTCCAGCACGGTTGCGTGCTATTCTGATTTCAACTTTGTCTCTGCGGGCATTCCCCTGTTTGCCCCTGCCAACGCCCAAGAAGTGCTGGATTATGGCTTGCACGGCATCGCGCTAAGCCGGCATTCGGGCTGCCTGAGCGGGATGAAGCTGGTGACCGATGTTGTCGAAGGTGGCGGCAGCGTGCGCGTCTCGCCCGATCATCCGAATATCACCATGCCCGCAAAAGAACGCCATTACGGCATTGCGCCCTTTATGGCCGTCATGGAGCAAGAGCGCCAACTATATGATATCCGCATTCGCATGGCGCTGGAATATATTCGCGCCAATGACGTGAACCGCCTGTCTGGCGCCAAGGATGCCCGCATTGGCGTGGTGGCGGCAGGGAAGGCTTGGCAGGATTTGAACCAAGCGCTGGGCGGTATGGGGTTTGACGGCAAAACCTTGGGCGGCGAGCCTGTGCGCCTGCTGAAAGTGGGCGTTGTTTGGCCGCTTGATGATGCCATCGTGAAAGAGTTTGCCAAGGGGCTTGAGACGATCATTGTGGTCGAAGAAAAGCGCCCGCTGCTGGAAGATCAAATTCGGGCGCATCTATACGGCACACCCGATGCCCCCCGAATTGTGGGCAAAACATTCGATGGCCATGTCTATGCCGCCAATCGTGGCGAATTGGCCTTTCCCAATATTGGCGAAATCGATCCCAATATGATTGCGAGTGTTCTGGGCCGTATGGTCAAAGAGCAAAACCCAGCCGCCACGATCGCGCTGCCCAACCAGCCCACGGGCGCTGCTATTTTGGGCGGCGGTGCGTTGCGTATGCCGTCGTTCTGTGCGGGGTGCCCGCATGGCCGCTCGACCCACGTGCCCGATGGCAGCCGCGCCTTGGCGGGGATTGGCTGCCACACGATGGCGGTGTTCCGCGACCCGGCCAAAACCAACTCGATCACCCAGATGGGCGGCGAGGGGGCAGCGTGGCTGGGGCAGTTTCCGTTTACCGATGAAAAGCACGTTTTTGCCAATATGGGCGATGGCACATATTTCCATTCGGGCATGATGGCCATCCGGGCCGCCGTATCTGCCAAGGCCAATATTACCTATAAACTGCTGCATAACGGCTTTGTCTCGATGACGGGGGGCCAGCCCGTAGATGGCGAGATTGACCCGCTCACGATGATCGACCAGATCCGCGCCGAAGGTGTGGGCGCCATCGCGCTGGTCACAGATGAAACCGAGAAATTCGAGGGCAAAGCCCTGCCCGAGGGTGTCAGCCTGCATCCGCGCACCGACCTTGATTTGGTACAGCGGCAAATGCGCGACCGCCCGGGCGTTACCGCCATTATCTATGATCAGCCCTGCGCCACCGAGCGGCGCCGCCTGCGCAAGCGTGGGAAATGGGTAGACCCGGATAAACGGGTTTTCATCAACCCCGATGTCTGCGAAGGCTGTGGCGATTGTTCCACCGTGTCGGGCTGCATGGCGATCGAGCCATTGGAAACCGAATTTGGGCGCAAGCGGAAGATCAACCAATCCTCGTGCAACAAAGATTTCAGCTGCGTCGAGGGGTTTTGCCCCAGTTTCGTGACCGTGGCGGGTGTGCAGGTGCGCAAACCCGAAGTGGCCGAGGTGACGATTGACGCCAGCGCATTGCCAATGCCCGAATTGCCCGATGTTGGCGCCTCGTTTGCGGTGCTGGTCTCGGGCATCGGCGGGGCCGGGGTTGTGACGGTGGGCCAAACCTTGGCGGTGGCGGCCCATGCCGATGGGTGGTTCAGCTCGAACCTTGATATTACAGGGTTGGCGCAAAAATATGGGGCGGTGCATTCGCATATCAAAATCGCGCGCACCCCTGATGACATGACCGCCACGCGCATCGCCACCGGCGAGGCGGCGGCGCTGATTGGCTGCGATCTGGTGGTGGCGGCTGGTGACGAAACCATCGGCAAGCTTGATCTGGACCGCGCTGTTGCGATCAGCGACACCACCGTGGTGCCCACCTCGGAATTTGCGCGCAACCCTGATTGGCAGCTAAATGGCGACGAACAACTGGCCCGCCTGACCCGGGTATTGGGCGACCGCGCCCGTGGCATTGATGCACAGGGGCTGGCGGCCAAGCTGCTGGGCGATTCTGTTTATGCCAATATGTTGTTGGTTGGGGCCGCGTGGCAGCAGGGCGGCTTGCCGCTGTCGCTAGAAGCCATTCAGCGGGCGATCGAATTGAACGGTGTGAAAGTGGCGCAAAACCGGCGTGCCTTTGATTTGGGGCGTTTGGCCTATGCCACCCCCGAGGCCGTGGCGGCCATGCTGCGGGGCACCGAGGCGCCGGTATTGTTGTCTGCGCGCCGGCCCAAAACGCTGGACGAGATGCTGGAACGCCGCTTGCCCGAATTGCGCGAAATCGGCGGGGCTGGTCTGCAGGCACGTTACCGCGACAAAGTGCAGGCTGTGGCCAATGCGGCCCAAGCGGCGGGGCTGGATGATACGTTGGCGCGCGCTGTGGCACAGTATTATTACAAGCTGCTGGCGGTGAAAGACGAATGGGAAGTGGCCCGGCTGTACAGCAAGCCCAGCTTCAAGGCCGCGCTGGCCGAAGCGTTCGAGGGAACGCCGAACCTGACGTTCCATTTTGGGGCTTGGCCGTTTGGCGGCATAGATGCGCGCACTGGCAAGGCTGTGAAAGGCCCGGTGAACGGCAAAATGGCCATGCGCTTTTTCCGCGTCATGAATGGCTTGCGGTTCTTGCGTGGCACGGTGTTTGACCCGTTCCGCAACACCGACGAGGTGAAATTGGCCACCCAACTATTGGCCGAGTACGAGGCCGATCTGGCCTTGGTGGTGGCGCTGTTGGGCAAAGGCCAGCCCAGCCCCGCCCAGCACGAAGCCGCCGAGGCGTTGCTGGCATTGCCCGAGCATATTCGCGGCTATGGCCATGTGCGCGAGCGCCACGCGCGCGAGGTGGCCCCCAAGCGCGAGAAGCTGCGCGCAGCCCTGCGTGCCCATGACGCCGCCGCCGCCTGAATGGGCGGCGGTATCGGACCTGCGCATCGCCACTTGAATTTCACGGGCGCGGCGCGTATGTGGGCGACTGATCCTGACGAAGGAAACAGATAATGGCCAAAACCAATCCGCTGCAATTTGTGCAGCAAACCCGTTCCGAGATGGCCAAGGTTGTTTGGCCCACCCGCCGCGAGGTGATGTTGACCACGGTGATGGTTTTCATCATGGCGGCGTTGACGGCCATCTTCTTTGGCTTGGTTGATCTGGGCATCCGCGCCGGGCTGCAGGCACTGTTGTCGGCGGTAAGCTAAGCCGGCGCCGCTTGGGCGGCGGCAAAAATGTGCCGTTGCTCTTGATATTGCGGGCCAATCTTTGTAACAGGCAGGCCTGATCTAAACGTGGCGTGTGGCGATTCGTGTTGCACGCCGATTTTTTGTTTCAGGGGCGAGGGGCGTAAGCCGCTTTATCCTAAAGAATTTTTGGCCCACGGGCCGAACCGGCAAGGACTGAGGTCGATATGGCGAAGCGTTGGTATTCGGTAAGCGTTCTCTCGAATTTCGAGAAGAAAGTTGCCGAGCAAATCAGAACGGCTGTCGCTGAAAACGGCCTGGAGGCCGAGATCGAAGAAGTATTGGTGCCCACCGAAGAGGTGATCGAGATCCGCCGCGGCAAAAAGGTTTCGACCGAGCGCCGCTTTATGCCCGGCTATGTGCTGGTGCGCATGGAAATGTCGGATCGTGGGTATCATTTGGTCAACTCGATCAACCGCGTGACGGGTTTCTTGGGGCCGCAGGGCCGCCCGATGCCCATGCGCGATGCCGAGGTTCAGGCCATCCTGGGCCGTGTGGCCGAGGGCGAAGAGCAGCCGCGCACCTTGATCCGTTTCGAGGTGGGCGAGAAGGTTAAGGTAAGCGACGGCCCGTTCGAAGATTTCGACGGTATGATCGAAGAGGTCGACGAAGACAGCCAGCGCCTGAAGGTGTCGGTGTCTATCTTTGGCCGCGAAACCCCGGTCGAGCTGGAATTTACGCAAGTTACCAAACAAGGGTAACGCAACGGTTTCCCTGAATTCAGGGATTTATATGTGGGAGGCCCGGTGATCGCGATCACCAAACCGCACCACGGCAACGCAATGCCGCCCAACGCGTTGGGGGGCAGTTGGAAAAAGGAGAGGCCAAATGGCCAAGAAACTGATCGGCACGCTGAAGCTGCAAGTGAAAGCGGGCCAGGCGAACCCTTCGCCGCCCGTCGGTCCTGCGCTGGGTCAGCGCGGTATCAACATCATGGAATTCTGCAAGGCGTTCAACGCCAAGACGGCAGATATGGAGCCGGGCGCACCTTGCCCGACCGTGATCTCTTACTATCAGGACAAATCGTTCACGATGGAGATCAAGACGCCGCCGGCATCGTATTACCTGAAAAAAGCGGCCAAGCTGCAGTCTGGGTCGAAAACCCCGGGCCGTGCGACCGCAGGCAGCGTGACCGTCGCCCAGGTGCGTGAAATCGCCGAAGCAAAGATGAAAGATCTGAACGCCAATTCCGTAGAAGCGGCGATGCAGATCATCCTGGGCTCTGCCCGTTCTATGGGCGTCGAGGTGAAGTAAGATGGCAAAAGCAGGAAAACGTATCCGCGCTGCACGCGAATCCTTTGGCAACCAGGAAAACCTGTCTGTTGAAGCCGCCGTTGCACTGGTGAAAGCCAATGCCACCGCAAAATTTGACGAAACCATCGAGATTTCGGTGAACTTGGGTGTCGACCCGCGCCACGCCGACCAGATGGTGCGCGGCGTTGTTGGGCTGCCCAACGGCACTGGCAAAGATGTGCGTGTTGCCGTTTTTGCCCGTGGCGCCAAAGCCGATGAAGCCAAAGAAGCCGGTGCCGATATCGTGGGCGCCGAAGATTTGATGGAAACCATCCAGCAGGGTAAGATCGAATTCGATCGTTGCATTGCAACCCCTGACATGATGCCCATCGTTGGCCGCTTGGGCAAAATCTTGGGCCCGCGCAACCTGATGCCGAACCCCAAAGTGGGCACCGTGACCATGGAAGTGGGCAACGCGGTGAAAGCGGCCAAAGGCGGCGAAGTGCAGTTCAAGGTCGAAAAAGCCGGTATCGTGCATGCGGGCGTGGGCAAAGCCTCGTTCGACGCCGAGCAGCTGGTGGAAAACATCCGTGCCTTCGTAGGTGCTGTGCAGCGTGCCAAACCGGCCGGTGCGAAAGGCTCGTACATGCGCAAGGTTGCCATTTCTTCGACCATGGGCCCAGGCGTTTCGATCGATCTGGCAACCGCCCAGGGCGAATAAGAATTCTGCGGGAAACCGCTGAATGGCGGGGCCACACACGGCCCCGTCCTGTCCGAGACGGAGGGTTGGGCCTGGCCCTGTAAATCCTTCCTGAGATGGGGAACGAGACGTTTTAACCGTTGGGTGTGTACCCTCGGGTGATCTGGCCTCGGGACCCTGAAATTGGACCCGAACGGCGGGGCAACTCGCCAAACTTGAGCCGGGGGAAACCCCAAAATTGGAGTAGAACTGTGGATAGAGCCCAGAAAGAGAAAGTGGTCGAGGAACTCGGCCAGATCTTTGAAAGCTCTGGCGTTGTGGTCGTAGCCCACTACGCGGGAATCACGGTTGCCGAGATGCAGGACCTGCGCGCTAAAATGCGTGAAGCGGGCGGTTCCGTGCGTGTTGCCAAAAACAGGCTCGCCAAGATCGCCCTTGAGGGTAAGCCTTGCGAAAGCATTGCCAGCCTTCTGACGGGCATGACCGTTCTGACCTTCTCGGAAGATCCCGTGGCAGCAGCCAAGATCGCCGAGGACTTCGCCAAGACGAACCAAAAGTTCATCATTCTTGGCGGTGCTATGGGTGAGACGGCCCTGGACCGGGCCGGTGTGGAAGCAGTGTCGAAAATGCCGTCGCGCGAGGAGCTTATTGCTTCGATCGTTGGCTGCATCGGCGCCCCCGCTTCGAACATCGCCGGTGCGATTGGCGCACCTGCTTCGAACATCGCAAGCATCCTCTCGACCATCGAAGAGAAGGCCGAGGCCGCTTAAGCAACCTGAAATCCGCGTGGGGCAAAGCCCGCATCGTTGGAACACATCTAGAAAAACGGAACCAGTACAATGGCTGATCTGAAAGCACTCGCAGAGCAAATCGTCAACTTGACGCTGCTTGAAGCACAAGAACTGAAAACCATCCTGAAGGATGAATATGGCATCGAACCCGCCGCTGGCGGCGCTGTGATGATGGCAGGCCCGGCAGCAGACGCTGGCCCGGCAGCCGAAGAGCAGACCGAATTCGACGTCATCCTGAAAAGCGCCGGCGCGAACAAGATCAACGTGATCAAAGAAGTCCGCGCACTGACCGGTCTGGGGCTGAAAGAAGCCAAAGACCTGGTTGAAGCCGGTGGCAAGGCCGTGAAAGAGCAAGTCTCGAAGGCCGAAGCAGAAGACATCAAAGGCAAGCTGGAAGCAGCTGGCGCCGAAGTCGAGCTGAAGTAATCAGCGCCGGGGCAACCCGGATGCACAAATTGGGCTGGGTCCGGCACTGTCCGGGCCCAGCCGAACCTGTCTTGGCAAAGGCCTTTTGAGGGGCCTTTTCCAAGGTGTGGTTCTAAGGATCGGGAGGCGCGTGGTGGGACATGCGCCGGGAATTGATCGAACCCCCTGTTTCATAAGGGCGTGCAACCGGGGCCCGACGGTTGTCGCGGCCGATGAGAAACGAAAGGTGACCAGACATATGGCTCAGACCTTCCTAGGCCAGAAACGTTTGCGCAAGTATTACGGCAAAATCCGCGAAGTTTTGGAGATGCCGAATCTGATCGAGGTGCAGAAATCCTCGTATGACTTGTTCTTGAATTCCGGTGACGCATCAGTGCCCCAAGATGGCGAAGGCCTGATGGGCGTGTTCCAGTCGGTTTTCCCGATCAAGGATTTCAACGAAACCAGCGTGCTGGAATTCGTGAAATACGAGCTTGAGCGCCCGAAATACGACGTTGAAGAATGCCAACAGCGCGACATGACCTATGCCGCACCGCTGAAGGTCACGCTGCGCCTGATCGTGTTTGATGTCGATGAAGACACTGGCGCCAAATCGGTGAAAGACATCAAAGAGCAAGACGTGTTCATGGGCGATATGCCCCTGATGACACCGAACGGTACGTTTGTTGTGAACGGCACCGAACGCGTGATCGTCAGCCAGATGCATCGCTCGCCGGGTGTGTTCTTTGACCATGACAAGGGCAAAACCCACAGCTCGGGTAAGTTGCTTTTTGCCTGCCGCATCATTCCTTACCGCGGCTCGTGGTTGGATTTCGAATTTGACGCCAAAGACATCGTTTTTGCGCGCATCGACCGCCGCCGCAAGCTGCCTGTGACCACCCTGCTTTATGCGCTGGGGCTGGATCAAGAAGCCATCATGCAGGCCTATTACGACCAAGTTACCTACACGCTGGAAAAGGGCCGCGGCTGGGTAACCAAGTTTTTCCCCGATCGTGTCCGTGGCACGCGCCCAACCTATGATCTGGTTGATGCCGCCACCGGCGAGATCATTGCCGAGGCCGGCAAGAAAATTACCCCGCGCGCTGTGAAGCAGCTGAAAGACGAGGGTAAGGTTACAGACCTGCTGGTGCCGCTGAACCATATCGTGGGCAAATACGTTGCCTGTGACATGATCAACGAAGAAAACGGCGCAATCTATGTCGAGGCGGGCGACGAGCTGACGCTGGAATACGACAAAGACGGCACGCTGATCGGTGGTAATGTCAAAGAGCTGATGGATGCCGGCGTGACCGAAATTCCGGTGCTGGACATCGATAACATCAACGTTGGCCCCTACTTGCGCAACACCATGGCGCAAGACAAGAACATGGGCCGCGATACCGCGTTGATGGATATCTACCGCGTTATGCGCCCGGGCGAGCCGCCCACCGTCGAGGCTGCCTCGGCATTGTTTGACACATTGTTCTTTGATTCCGAGCGTTACGATCTGTCGGCTGTTGGCCGTGTAAAGATGAACATGCGCCTGAATCTGGATGCCGTCGATACCCAGCGCACCCTGCGCCGCGAAGATATCGTGGCCTGTATCAAGGCCTTGGTTGAACTGCGCGATGGCAAGGGCGAGATCGACGATATTGACCACCTTGGCAACCGCCGCGTGCGTTCGGTTGGCGAGCTGATGGAAAACCAGTATCGCGTCGGCCTGCTGCGTATGGAGCGCGCCATCAAAGAGCGTATGTCCAGCGTCGAAATCGACACGGTGATGCCGCAAGACCTGATCAACGCCAAGCCGGCTGCCGCCGCTGTGCGCGAATTCTTTGGGTCGTCGCAGCTGAGCCAGTTCATGGACCAAACCAACCCGCTGTCCGAAGTCACCCACAAGCGCCGCTTGTCGGCCTTGGGCCCGGGCGGTTTGACCCGCGAGCGTGCTGGCTTCGAGGTGCGCGACGTGCACCCCACACACTATGGCCGGATGTGCCCGATTGAAACGCCGGAAGGCCCGAACATCGGTCTGATCAACAGCTTGGCCACCTTTGCGCGCGTCAACAAATACGGCTTCATCGAAACCCCCTACCGGGTGGTGCGCGATGCCCAAGTGACCGACGAAGTGCACTACATGTCGGCCACCGAAGAAATGCGCCATACCGTGGCGCAGGCCAACGCCACGCTGGATGCCGATGGGCGTTTCGTAAACGATTTGGTGTCAACGCGCCAATCGGGCGATTACACGCTGGCACCGCGCGAAAGCGTCGATCTGATCGACGTGTCGCCAAAGCAGCTGGTGTCGGTTGCGGCCTCGTTGATCCCGTTCTTGGAAAACGACGACGCAAACCGCGCGCTGATGGGCTCGAACATGCAGCGCCAAGCTGTGCCGCTGCTGCGGGCCGAGGCGCCGCTGGTGGGCACGGGTATCGAGGGCGTTGTGGCCCGCGATTCCGGCGCTGCCATCATGGCACGCCGCGCTGGTGTGATCGACCAAGTCGATGCGCAACGTATCGTGATCCGTGCCACGGAAGATCTGGAACTGGGCGATGCGGGCGTTGATATTTACCGCATGCGCAAATTCCAGCGCTCGAACCAGAACACCTGCATCAACCAGCGCCCGCTGGTGAAGGTGGGTGACACGGTGCAAAAAGGCGAAGTGATTGCCGATGGCCCCTCGACCGATATCGGCGAATTGGCCTTGGGCAAGAACGTGATCGTGGCCTTCATGCCGTGGAATGGCTATAACTACGAAGACTCGATCCTGATCTCCGAGCGTATCGCGCGCGACGACGTTTTCACCTCGATCCATATCGAAGAATTCGAAGTGGCGGCACGCGACACCAAGCTTGGGCCAGAGGAAATCACCCGCGATATTCCTAACGTGGGCGAAGAAGCGCTGCGTAACCTCGACGAAGCTGGCATTGTTTACATCGGTGCCGATGTCGAGCCGGGCGATATTTTGGTGGGTAAAATCACCCCCAAGGGCGAAAGCCCGATGACCCCGGAAGAAAAGCTGCTGCGCGCCATCTTTGGTGAAAAGGCCAGCGACGTGCGCGACACCTCGCTGCGCGTGAAACCGGGCGATTACGGCACCGTGGTTGAGGTGCGCGTTTTCAACCGCCATGGCGTGGAAAAAGACGAGCGTGCGTTGCAGATCGAACGCGAGGAAGTTGAACGCCTTGCACGCGACCGCGACGACGAGATGGCGATCTTGGATCGCAACATCTACGCCCGTCTGAAAAGCATGATCTTGGGCAAAGTGGCGGTGAAAGGCCCGAAAGGCGTGAAAGCCAATTCGGAAATCACCGAGGAATTGTTGGGCACGCTGACCCGTGGCCAGTGGTGGCAGTTGGCCCTGTCTGATGAAGACGACGCAAAAATCGTAGAAGCGCTGCATGCGCAATACGAGGTGCAAAAACGTGCACTGGATGCCCGCTTTGAAGACAAGGTCGAAAAAGTGCGCCGCGGCGACGATCTGCCCCCGGGCGTGATGAAAATGGTCAAAGTTTTCGTGGCGGTGAAGCGTAAGCTGCAGCCGGGCGATAAAATGGCCGGCCGTCACGGCAACAAGGGCGTGGTGTCCAAGGTTGTGCCTATCGAAGATATGCCTTTCTTGGCAGATGGCACCGCGGTTGATTTGTGCTTGAACCCGCTGGGCGTGCCGTCGCGTATGAACGTGGGCCAGATTTTGGAAACCCATATGGGCTGGGCCGCGCGCGGTTTGGGCCTGAAGGTGGATGATGCATTGTCGGAATATCGCCGCTCGGGCGATCTGACGCCAGTGCGCGAAGCCATGCGGTTGGCCTATGGCGAGGATGTCTACGAAGAAGGCATCACCGGCATGGACGAACAAGACCTGATCGAGGCGGCAGGCAATGTCACCCGCGGTGTGCCGATTGCAACACCCGTGTTCGACGGTGCCAAAGAAGGCGATGTGAACGATGCACTGCGCCGCGCTGGTTTCGACGAAAGCGGCCAGTCGGTTCTGTTCGATGGCCGTTCGGGCGAGCAGTTTAGCCGCAAGGTGACAGTGGGTGTGAAATACCTGCTGAAGCTGCATCACTTGGTCGACGACAAGATCCACGCACGTTCCACAGGCCCCTACAGCTTGGTCACGCAGCAGCCGCTGGGTGGTAAGGCACAGTTTGGTGGCCAGCGCTTTGGTGAGATGGAAGTTTGGGCACTAGAGGCCTATGGCGCCGCCTACACCTTGCAGGAAATGCTGACGGTCAAATCCGACGATGTGGCCGGCCGGACCAAGGTGTATGAATCGATCGTCAAGGGCGAGGATAATTTCGAAGCGGGCATTCCTGAAAGCTTTAATGTGCTTGTCAAGGAAGTGCGCGGCCTCGGCCTGAACATGGAACTCCTGGATGCAGAGGAAGACGAGTGACAGGGCCAGCCCCTGTCACCCCCCTTTGCCCTATCTCAAGGATTTGAAAATGAACCAGGAACTTACAAATAACCCGTTCAACCCCCTGACGCCGCCCAAGGTGTTTGACGAAATCAAAGTGTCTTTGGCCTCGCCCGAGCGGATTTTGTCGTGGTCTTATGGCGAAATCAAAAAGCCGGAAACCATCAACTACCGGACTTTCAAGCCCGAGCGCGACGGCCTGTTCTGCGCGCGTATCTTTGGCCCGATCAAAGATTACGAATGCTTGTGCGGTAAATATAAGCGCATGAAATATCGCGGCGTTGTCTGCGAAAAATGCGGTGTGGAAGTCACGCTGCAAAAAGTGCGCCGCGAGCGGATGGGTCATATCGAACTGGCTGCCCCGGTTGCGCATATTTGGTTCTTGAAATCGCTGCCCAGCCGGATTGGCCTGATGCTGGACATGACGCTGCGCGATCTGGAACGCATTTTGTATTTTGAAAACTACGTGGTGATCGAACCGGGCCTGACGGATCTGTCTTATGGCCAGTTGATGACCGAAGAAGAGTTTCTGGATGCCCAAGACCAGTATGGCATGGACGCCTTTACCGCCAATATCGGCGCCGAGGCGATCCGCGAAATGCTGGCCAATATCGATCTGGAAGCCGAAGCAGACCAGCTGCGCGCTGATCTGGCCGAAGCCACGGGCGAACTGAAGCCCAAGAAGATCATCAAACGCCTGAAGGTTGTGGAAAGCTTCTTGGAATCGGGCAACCGCCCGGAATGGATGATCTTGACCGTCGTGCCGGTGATCCCGCCAGAATTGCGCCCCTTGGTGCCGCTGGATGGTGGCCGTTTCGCGACCTCTGACCTGAACGATCTGTATCGCCGGGTGATCAACCGCAACAACCGCCTGAAGCGCCTGATCGAACTGCGCGCGCCCGATATCATCGTGCGTAACGAAAAGCGGATGCTGCAAGAATCCGTGGATGCGCTGTTTGACAATGGCCGCCGTGGCCGGGTGATTACAGGGGCCAACAAGCGCCCGCTGAAATCGCTGTCGGACATGCTGAAAGGCAAACAGGGCCGTTTCCGCCAGAACCTTTTGGGTAAACGCGTCGATTTCTCGGGTCGCTCGGTGATTGTGACTGGCCCCGAACTGAAGCTGCATCAGTGCGGCTTGCCCAAGAAAATGGCGTTGGAGCTGTTCAAGCCCTTCATCTATTCGCGTCTAGAGGCCAAAGGCCTGTCCAGCACGGTAAAGCAAGCCAAGAAACTGGTCGAAAAAGAGCGCCCCGAAGTGTGGGATATCCTTGACGAGGTCATCCGCGAGCATCCGGTTCTGCTGAACCGCGCGCCCACGCTGCACCGTTTGGGTATTCAGGCGTTTGAACCTGTGCTGATCGAAGGCAAGGCCATTCAGCTGCACCCGCTGGTGTGTTCGGCCTTTAACGCCGATTTCGACGGCGACCAGATGGCCGTGCACGTGCCCCTTAGCCTAGAGGCACAGCTGGAAGCACGCGTTCTGATGATGTCCACGAACAACGTTCTGTCGCCTGCCAACGGCGCACCGATCATCGTGCCATCGCAGGATATGATTTTGGGCCTTTATTACACCACCATCCAGCGCGATGGCATGAAGGGCGAAGGCATGGCTTTCTCCTCGATTGAAGAGGTGGAACATGCCCTGAACGCCGGCGAGGTACACCCCCACGCCAAGATCATTGCGCGTATCAAGCAGATCGACGACGAAGGTGGCGAAGTGTGGAAACGCTACGAAACCACCCCCGGCCGGGTGCGTTTGGGGGCATTGTTGCCGCTGAACGCCAAAGCGCCCTTCGAACTGGTGAACCGTTTGCTGCGTAAAAAAGAAGTGCAGCAGGTGATCGACACTGTGTATCGCTATTGCGGTCAAAAAGAGTCGGTCATTTTCTGCGATCAGATCATGTCGCTGGGCTTTAAGGAAGCGTTCCGCGCGGGCATTTCCTTTGGCAAGGACGACATGGTTATCCCCGATAGCAAATGGTCGATCGTTGATGAAACCCGCGATCAGGTAAAAGACTTTGAACAGCAGTACATGGACGGCCTGATTACACAGGGCGAAAAGTACAACAAAGTTGTGGATGCTTGGTCGAAGTGCAACGACAAAGTGACCGAAGCGATGATGTCCACCATCTCGGCGGAACGCCGCGATGCTTCGGGCGCTGTTATGGAACCCAACTCGGTTTACATGATGGCCCACTCGGGCGCGCGGGGCTCGGTGACGCAGATGAAACAGCTGGGCGGCATGCGTGGCCTGATGGCCAAGCCGAACGGCGATATCATCGAAACGCCGATCATCTCGAACTTTAAGGAAGGTCTGACCGTTCTTGAATACTTCAACTCGACCCACGGCGCCCGTAAGGGCCTGTCGGACACCGCGTTGAAAACGGCAAACTCGGGCTACCTGACCCGCCGCTTGGTGGACGTGGCGCAAGACTGCATCGTGCGCGAGCATGATTGTGGCACATCGCGTTCGATCACAGCGGAAGCCGCGATCAACGACGGCGAGGTTGTCGCTTCGCTGGCCGAGCGCGTGCTGGGCCGTGTGACTGCCGAAGACGTGCTGCACCCGGCCACTGGCGAAATGCTGGCGCCGATTGGCGCGTTGATCGACGAACGCTTGGCCGATGTTATCGACGAGGCATCGCTGCAGGCTGTGCGCATCCGCTCGCCGCTGACCTGCGAGGCCGAAGACGGCGTTTGCGCCAAATGCTATGGCCGCGACTTGGCGCGTGGCACCTTGGTCAACCAAGGCGAGGCTGTCGGCATCATCGCGGCGCAATCCATCGGTGAACCCGGCACCCAGCTGACCATGCGGACATTCCACATTGGTGGTGTGGCGCAGGGTGGCCAACAGTCGTTCTTGGAAGCCAGCCAGCCTGGTATCGTTTCGTTTGAAAACGCACAGACGTTGGAAAATTCGAGCGGTGAAATGCTGGTGATGGGCCGTAACATGAAGCTGTTCATCCGCGACGAAACCGGCCAAGAGCGTGCCAGCCACAAGCTGGGGTATGGTTCTAAGCTGTTTGTCAAAGAGGGCCAGCAAGTGGCACGCGGCGACAAGCTGTTTGAATGGGATCCCTATACCCTGCCCATCTTGGCCGAGAAATCGGGTGCTGTGCGTTATGTCGATCTGGTCAACGGTATCGCCGTGCGCGAAGAAACCGATGATGCCACCGGCATGACCCAGAAAATCGTGATCGATTGGCGTGCGGCCCCGCGCGGCAACGAGCTGAAACCAGAGCTGATCTTGGTGGGTGAAGATGGCGAACCTGTGCGCTCGGATGCGGGCAACCCGGTGACCTATCAAATGTCGGTCGATGCGATCTTGTCGGTCGAAGATGGCCAGCAGATCAATGCGGGCGACGTGATTGCACGTATCCCGCGCGAAGGCGCAAAAACCAAGGACATCACCGGTGGTTTGCCGCGTGTGGCCGAACTGTTCGAAGCACGTCGCCCCAAAGACCACGCAATCATCGCCGAGATCGATGGCTATGTGCGCTTTGGCAAAGACTACAAGAACAAGCGCCGTATCACGATCGAACCGGCAGACGAGGCGCAAGAGCCGCGTGAATACATGATCCCCAAGGGCAAGCACATTCCTGTTCAGGAAGGTGATTTTATCCAGAAGGGTGATTTCATCATGGACGGCAACCCCGCCCCGCATGACATTCTGGCTATCATGGGTGTCGAGGCGCTTGCCAACTACATGATTGACGAGGTTCAAGACGTCTATCGCCTGCAGGGCGTGAAGATCAACGACAAGCATGTCGAGGTGATCGTGCGCCAGATGCTGCAGAAATGGGAGATCACCGACAGTGGCGAAACCACGCTGCTGAAGGGCGAGCATGTCGACAAACAAGAGTTTGACGCAGCGAATGCCAAGGCGATCAGCAAAGGCCTGCGCCCCGCATCGGGCGAGCCTATTTTGCTGGGTATCACCAAAGCATCGTTGCAGACGCGCTCGTTTATCTCGGCGGCGTCCTTCCAGGAAACCACCCGCGTGCTGACCGAAGCCTCGGTTCAGGGCAAGGTGGACAAGCTGGTTGGCCTGAAAGAGAACGTGATCGTTGGCCGCTTGATCCCGGCGGGGACGGGTGGCGCCACCAAGCAGGTGCGCCACATTGCCCAGTCGCGCGATAATATCGTGATCGAGGCCCGCCGCGAAGAGGCTGCAGCAGCAGCTGCCTTGGCGGCACCGGTGCAGGACATGGCAGATGATGTATTTGCCAGCTCAGCCCAAGATGCAGGCGACGCCGACGCATAAGCGCCCGTTTCGCGAAACGTTTGCAAGCGGCCCCCGTTTTGGGGGCCGCTTCTTTTTTGGCGCCCATATACGGGTGGCCGCTTGTGCTGGCGCTTGGGTGGTGTAACGATTTGTGGGCAAATGAATTGAGGCAGTCATGCAAAGCGAAAACACGCGCGGTGCGCTTTTGATGATGGCCAGCATGGCGGCCTTCACGTTGAACGACACCTGCGTAAAGGCGCTGGCCGGATCGCTGCCGCTGTTTCAGGTCATCTTTCTGCGCGGTGTGCTGACAACGCTTTTGACGGCCTTGCTGGCGTGGCGCATGGGCGCGTTTCAGGGCGGCGTGCCACGCGGTGACCGCGGGTTGGTGGCATTACGGCTGTTGGCAGAAATCGCATCGGCGTATTTCTTTTTGATGGCGCTTTTTCACCTGCCGCTGGCCAATGTGACGGCGATTTTGCAATCGCTGCCCTTGGTGGTGACGTTGTCTGCTGCGGTGTTATTCCGCGAGGCGCTGGGCTGGCGCCGCATGTCGGCCATTTTGATTGGCCTTTGTGGTGTGATGCTGATTGTGCGGCCCGGCACGGACGGGTTTACGCTGTATTCCGTATATGCGCTGATCGCTGTGGGCTTTGTCACCATGCGCGATTTGTGCACGCGGCGCCTGTCGCGGCAAACGCCATCGATGCTGGTGACGTTTTTAACATCGGCGGCGATAATGGTGTCTTTTGGGGTGGCCAGCGTTTTTGACAGCTGGGCGCCGGTGGGCGTGTACGAGGGTGGGCTTATTGCTGGGGCTGCGTTTTTCGTGTTCTTGGGCTATCTGTGTTCGATCATGGTGATGCGGGTTGGTGATATCGCTTTTGTCACCACGTTTCGCTATACCGGCTTGGTTTGGGCGCTGATTTTGGGTTGGGTGGTTTTTGGGGACTGGCCCGCACCGCTGACATTGTTGGGGGCCGCCATCGTGGTGGGCAGCGGTGTGTTCATGCTGTATCGCGAGCGGCGCTTGGCCATGGCCGCAAGGCGCGCAGGGCAGGGGGGCATGGCAGGCAAAGCGGGCATTTAAGCCCGGTTGATGCTGCAGTGCCGCGCCCGTGTTGACAAGCTGGGCGACTCCCCCTATACGGCGCCCTTAACGGCATTGGGAAACCTATTGCCGGTTCATGAAGTGTAGTGATCAAGATCCGGGCTAATGCTGCCTCGATCCTCTGAGAACCCACCGCGTCGTTCACCTCGGAATGGGAACGATTGCGGTTTTTGTGCTTTGCGGACGCGTAAAGTGCGTAATTCTAACCCGCGCGGGGATGCCCGCGCAGACACATGTGTTGATAGACGGGGAAAGAGACCCAATGCCAACGATCCAACAGCTGATCCGCAAGCCGCGGCAGCCCAAAGTCAAGCGTTCCAAGTCGATGCACCTGGAGCAGTGCCCACAAAAACGTGGCGTCTGCACGCGCGTCTATACCACCACGCCGAAAAAGCCGAACTCGGCTATGCGTAAGGTTGCCAAAGTGCGCCTGACCAACGGCTACGAGGTAATTTCCTACATCCCGGGTGAAAGCCACAACCTGCAGGAACACTCGGTTGTTCTGATCCGTGGCGGCCGCGTAAAAGACCTTCCCGGCGTACGTTACCACATCCTGCGCGGTGTTCTGGATACCCAGGGCGTTAAAGACCGTAAACAGCGCCGCTCGAAATACGGCGCGAAGCGTCCGAAGTAAGAGGATTAGAGAATGTCCCGTCGTCACGCCGCTGAAAAACGCGAAGTTCTGCCTGATGCCAAGTTTGGTGATCGGGTTCTGACAAAATTCATGAACAACCTGATGATCGATGGTAAGAAATCGGTCGCAGAGCGTATCGTGTACAACGCGCTGGATCGCGTTGAAGCCAAGATCAAGCGCGCCCCCGTGGAAGTGTTCCACGAAGCGCTGGATAACATCAAACCCTCGGTCGAAGTTCGTTCGCGCCGTGTGGGCGGTGCCACCTATCAGGTGCCCGTCGAAGTGCGCCCCGAGCGCCGCGAAGCGCTGGCCATCCGCTGGCTGATCGCTGCGTCGCGCAACCGCAACGAAAACACCATGGAAGAGCGCCTGGCAGGCGAACTGCTGGATGCTGTCAACTCGCGCGGTTCCGCTGTGAAAAAGCGCGAAGACACCCATAAAATGGCCGACGCAAACAAAGCGTTCAGCCACTATCGCTGGTAAGGGAAGTACCTGTCATGGCACGCGAATATCCCCTAGAACTATACCGCAACTTCGGCATCATGGCCCATATCGATGCAGGCAAAACAACCTGCTCGGAACGGATCCTGTATTACACCGGCAAATCGCACAACATCGGCGAAGTGCATGATGGCGCGGCCACCATGGACTGGATGGAGCAAGAGCAAGAGCGTGGGATCACCATCACCTCGGCTGCGACCACCACGTTCTGGGAACGCACCGAAGACGGTAAAGTGGCCGATACGCCCAAGCACCGCATGAACATCATCGACACCCCCGGCCACGTGGACTTCACCATTGAAGTGGAACGTTCGCTGGCGGTTCTGGATGGTGCTGTTTGCGTTCTGGACGGCAACGCCGGCGTTGAACCGCAAACCGAAACCGTGTGGCGCCAAGCTGACCGCTACAAAGTTCCGCGCATCGTGTTCGTGAACAAAATGGACAAGATCGGCGCAGACTTTTTCAACTGCGTGCGCATGATCGAAGACCGCACCGGCGCCCGCGCTGTGCCCGTTGGTATTCCAATCGGCTCCGAGCAGGATCTGGAAGGTCTGGTTGACCTGGTGACCATGAAAGAATGGGTCTACGCAGGCGACGATCTGGGCGCATCGTGGGATCTGCGCGAAATTCGTCCCGAGTTGAAAGACATGGCAGACGAATGGCGCGGCAAGATGATCGAAGCCGCGGTCGAAATGGACGACGAGGCCATGATGGCCTATCTGGAAGGCGAAGAGCCCGACGTGAAAACCCTGCGCGCCCTGCTGCGCAAAGGCACGTTGAGCCTGACGTTTGTTCCGGTTCTGGGTGGTTCGGCGTTCAAAAACAAAGGCGTGCAGTCGCTGCTGAACGCCGTGATCGACTACCTGCCCAGCCCGCTGGACGTGGTTGATTACATGGGCTTCAAACCGGGCGACGAAACCGAAACCCGTAACGTGGCCCGCCGCGCTGACGACAACATGCCCTTTGCTGGTCTGGCGTTCAAAATCATGAACGACCCCTACATGGGCACGCTGACCTTCACCCGCGTTTATTCGGGTAAGTTGGCCAAAGGCGACAGCCTGGTGAACACCACGAAGGGCAAGAAAGAGCGTATCGGCCGTATGGTGATGATGCACTCGAACAAGCAAGAAGAAATCACCGAAGCATTTGCAGGTGACATCATCGCGCTTGCGGGCCTGAAAGACACCACCACCGGCGACACGCTGTCGGACGAGAAAGAGCAAGTGGTTCTGGAAACCATGACCTTCCCCGATCCGGTGATCGAAATCGCGGTCGAGCCTAAAACCAAGGCTGACCAAGAAAAGATGTCGCAAGGTCTGCAGCGCTTGGCCGCCGAAGACCCGTCGTTCCGCGTGGAAACCGATTTGGAATCGGGCCAAACCATCATGAAGGGCATGGGCGAACTTCACCTCGATATTCTGGTGGACCGCCTGAAGCGCGAATTCAAGGTGGAAGCCAACGTTGGTGCGCCGCAGGTGGCCTATCGTGAAACCATCTCGAAAGCGGTCGAGCACAGCTACACCCACAAGAAACAGTCGGGTGGGTCTGGGCAGTTCGCCGAGGTTAAACTGTCGATCATCCCCACCGAGCCGGGCGAAGGCTATTCGTTCGAATCGAAAATCGTGGGTGGTTCGGTTCCCAAAGAATACATCCCGGGTGTTGAAAAAGGCATCCAGTCGGTGATGGATTCGGGCCCCTTGGCAGGCTTCCCGGTGATCGACTTCCGCGTCGAGCTGCTGGACGGTAAATTCCACGACGTTGACTCGAGCGTTCTGGCCTTTGAAATCGCGGCACGTATGTGCATGCGCGAAGGCATGAAAAAAGCTGGCGCCAAACTGCTGGAACCCGTAATGAAGGTCGAGGTGGTGACGCCCGAGGAATATACCGGTGGCATCATCGGCGATTTGACCTCGCGTCGTGGCCAGGTATCGGGCCAAGACACCCGCGGTAACGCGATTGCCATCGATGCATTCGTGCCGCTGGCCAACATGTTCGGCTACATCAACACCCTGCGCTCGATGTCTTCGGGCCGCGCGCAGTTCACCATGCAGTTCGACCATTACGATCCGGTTCCGCAGAATATTTCTGAAGAGATCCAATCGAAATTCGGCTAATAGCGGTGGGCCACTGGCCCACCCTACCAACCCAGTAGGGTGCGTGATACGCGCACCGCTCACAGACAGGAGGCCATCATGGCAAAGGAAAAGTTTGAGCGTACGAAACCACACGTCAACATCGGCACAGTTGGCCACGTTGACCATGGTAAAACCACGCTGACCGC
>RFQY01000211.1 GCA_009924775.1 Paracoccaceae bacterium
GGGCGCAATTGCCGTCAAACTGCCCCTGCCCCCGGGCACCTTGCCCACGCTTTGGAATGCCGAAGAGCGGTTCAAGAAAAGCTATCTCAACACCTTCCCGGGCTATTACGAAACCGGCGATGCCGGCATGATCGATGAAGATGGCTATCTCTACATCATGGCGCGCACCGATGACGTGATCAACGTGGCGGGCCACCGCCTGTCAACCGGCGCCATGGAAGAGGTGCTGGCAGGCCACCCCGATGTGGCCGAATGCGCGGTGATCGGCGTGGCAGACCAGCTAAAAGGCCAGATGCCTTTGGGCTTTTTGTGCCTGACCAAGGGGGTCAACCGCCCCCATGGCGATATCGTGGCCGAATGCGTAAAGCGCGTGCGCGACCAGATCGGGCCCGTGGCGGCGTTCAAACTGGCCGTGGTGGTGGACCGGCTGCCCAAAACCCGCTCGGGCAAAATCTTGCGCGCGACCATGGTGAAAATCGCCGATAACGAGCCGTTCAAACTGCCCGCAACCATCGATGATCCGGCCATTTTGGACGAAATCCGCGAGGCGCTGCAAACGTTGGGTTACGCCAAAGGCTAAGGCGCGGCGCTGCGCGCATCGTCAAACCCATAGCCAAAGCGCGTGATGTCTTCTGCCGCGGCGCGGGCCACAGCCTGCGCCGCGGCATCGCTGTAATAGGGGCGCCAATCGCGGCTGCGGGTGCTATAGTATTGGCGCGGGGCAGATCCAGCGCAAACCCCAGATGCTGGATCAAGGGCGCGGCGTCGTGGTTAAACCGTTCGATCCTGATGTAGCACCGGCACAGATCGCGCCCCTGCGCATCGCTGACATATCGGCGCGCGGGCCATGCCTGCCAAGCCGCCAAGGTTTGCGGCGCCAAAACAAACGCCTCGAATGGCAACTGCTGCGCCAAGGCCACCGCAGGATGTGAAAACCGCTGCCCCCGCAGCCAGTGGTAATAGCTTACCATCCGGTCCCATGGATTGCGCACAAGGGTGAAAACAAACAGCGCGCGGGCCTCGTCTGGGGCCAAAAGCCCATCCAAATCAGCCAAGCTGGAATGCTTCCACAACCGCCCCGCCGCTTGCACCCCCGCAACCTGATGGCGCCTTTTGCGCGCCTTGGGTGTATCGCCCAGCAAGATATCATCGCGCATCGCCCGCGCCTCTAGGGCAAGGGCCATGGCAGTGCCTGCGGTCTTTGGAATGTGGATGAATAAATACCCACGGCCACGAGATAAAATCATGCCCCCAGCCTAGCGCATGCGCTTTGGCAAAAACAGCATATTGATCGAAACCCCCAAGATCGTGTATCGGGGCCGTGGGGTGTGCCGATGGCGTCGGCGCATGGGCTGTAAGGTGGCCCACTACCCGCGGAGCAATCCGCAGCCGTCCTGTACGCCGGGACCTTTAGGGGGCCCGAACTCATGCGACATGGGCCCTGTAGGAGACCGCGAATGACCAACTTGAACCGTCCCGACATGTATCGCTTTCACAATGGCACCAAAGCGGCGCTGCCCTTCGAGGCCAGCGAATACCACAGCCGCTTGGCCGGGTTGCGCCAGATTATGGCCGATCTGGGGCTGGATGCCTGCGTGCTGACATCGATGCACAATGTGGCCTATTATTCTGGGTTTTTATATTGCTCTTTTGGGCGCCCCTATGCCTGCGTCGTAACGCCCAGCGATTGCGTGACCATCAGCGCCGGCATTGATGCAGGCCAGCCGTGGCGGCGCAGCGTGGGCGACAATATTACCTATACCGATTGGACACGCGACAATTTCTGGCGCGCGGTTGCCTCGGTCACCGGCACCGGCACCGCTGTGGGCTTCGAGGGCGATCACCTGTCGCTGATGCAATCGGCCAAGCTGGATGCGTTTTTGGCCCCGAAAACCCGCCACGATATTGCCGGGCACACCATGCAGCAGCGCATGCGCAAATCGCAGGCCGAAATCACCCTGATCCGCGCCGGTGCGAATGTGGCCGATGTGGGCGGCTATGCCATCCGCGAGGCGGTAAAGCTGGGCACCCGCGAAATCGACGTGGCCATGGCAGGGCGCGACGCGATGGAGGCCGAGATTGCCCGCCGCTTCCCCGATGCCGAATATCGCGACACTTGGGTATGGTTCCAATCGGGGCTGAACACCGATGGCGCCCACAACCCGGTAACCGCCCGCCAAATTGCCGAAGGTGACATTCTTAGCCTGAACACGTTTCCCATGATTTCAGGCTATTACACCGCGCTAGAGCGTACGATGTTTGCAGCCCATGTCGATGATGCCAGCCTGGGCATTTGGCAGGCCAACGTGGCCACGCATGAATATGGCATGAGCCTGCTGAAACCCGGCGTCAGCTGCGCCGAGGTAACACATCAGATCAACGCCTTTTTGCAAGAGCGCGATTTGCTGCAATACCGCACCTTTGGCTATGGCCACTCGTTCGGGATCTTGTCGCATTACTACGGGCGCGAGGCGGGGCTAGAGCTGCGCGAAGATATCGACACAGTGCTGGAACCCGGCATGGTGGTCTCGATGGAGCCAATGCTGACCCTGCCCGAGGGCATGCCCGGCGCCGGTGGCTACCGCGAGCATGATATCTTGATCATCACCGAAGAGGGTGCCGAAAACATCACCGGCTACCCCTATGGCCCAGATTTCAACGTCGTGGGCTAAACCACCCCACCCGGGCCAGGCCAGCTTGGCCCGGGATTTCGCGTTTGTGTTTTGCCCTTTTCTTTTGGCGTCGTGCCGCAGTAGTTTCGGCCCAACAAACGCACAGGCAGAAAGGCTGATCCATGGGCTGGATGAAGGATGAAACCGGGCTGGGCAAATGCGCGGCCAATTACGTGCCGCTGACCCCGCTGTCATTTTTGCAGCGCGCGGCGCAAGTTTTCCCTGAAACGCAGGCTGTGGTCTACGGCGCCCATCGCAAAACCTATGCCGAATATACCCGGCGCGTCACGCAGCTGGCCTCGGGTTTGGCCAAGCTGGGTGTGCAGCCCGGCGATGTCGTGGCCACGCTGCTGCCCAATATCCCCGCCCAAGCCGAGGCGCATTTCGGCGTGCCCGCCTGCGGCGCGGTTCTTAATACCATCAACACCCGGCTAGAGGCGGAAACAGTCAGCTATATTCTCGATCATGGCGAAGCCAAGGTGCTGCTGGTTGATCCGCAATTTCTGCCTATGGCCGCCCAAGCCATCGAACAGATGAGCGGCCCCGCCCCCATCGTGATCGAGGTGGCCGACGACCAAGCCGGTGTGCATGCCCATGGCCATTACACCGAATACGAGCAGCTTTTGGCCAGTGGCGACCCTGATTTTCAGTGGATCATGCCCGAAGACGAATGGGAAAGCCTTGCGCTGAATTACACATCGGGCACCACGGGGCGGCCCAAGGGGGTGGTGTATCACCATCGCGGCGCCTATCTGAACGCGATGGGGCAAGTGATCAGCTGGCGCATCACGCTGCACCCGCGCTATTTGACCATTGTGCCGCTGTTCCATTGCAATGGCTGGTGCCACACATGGATGATGCCCGCCGTGGGGGGCACGCTGATCTGCTGCCGCGATATTGCGGCAAAGCCGATTTATGACGCCATCGCAGACGAAAAAGTAACACATTTTGGCGGTGCGCCCATCGTGTTGAATATGCTGATCAATGCCCCCGCAGATCAGCGCCGCAGCTTTGACCATGTGGTCGAGGTGTTCACCGCCGGTGCCCCCCCGGCGCCTGCCACATTGGCCAAGATCGAGCCGCTGGGCTTTAACATTACCCATGTATACGGGCTGACAGAAACCTATGGCCCGGCCACGGAATGCACATGGAAATCTGAATGGGATGATCTGGTGGGCGACGAACGCGCCGCCAAAAAATCGCGCCAAGGGGTGGCGATGCCATTCATGGAACCTGTCGCGGTGTGGGACGAGGCAGGCCAGCCCGTGCCACGCGATGGCACCACCTCGGGCGAGATTGTGTTTCGCGGCAATGGCGTGATGAAGGGCTATCTGAAAAACCCAAAAGCCACCGAAGAGGCCTTTCAAAACGGCTACTTCCATTCGGGCGATATCGCCTTGCATCATGGCGACAGCTATTTGCAAATTGCCGACCGGGCGAAAGACATCATCATTTCGGGCGGCGAAAATATCAGCTCGGTCGAGGTAGAGGGCGTTTTGATGGCCCATCCCGATGTGCTGCTATGCGCCGTTGTGGCCAAGCCCGATGAAAAATGGGGCGAGGTGCCTTGCGCCTTTGTCGAGCTGAAAGACGGCCACAGCGCCGATGCCGCCGCGCTGATCGCCTTTGCGCGCGAACGGCTGGCGGGCTTCAAGGCCCCCAAGCAGGTGGTGTTTCAAGAGCTGCCCAAAACCTCGACTGGGAAGAA
>RFQY01000212.1 GCA_009924775.1 Paracoccaceae bacterium
GCCGCGCAGCCGCCACGGCGCTGGGCAAGGCGACATGGTTTTTGGCAGCCGCCTTTATCGTGACCTCGCTGACATTGACGGTGATCGCGGCAGAAAAATCGGCCGGGTCTTCGGTGCTGGACCGTATCGGCAACCAGCCCAGCCGCAACAGTGACGCACCCGCAGCACCCGCGCTGCCCAGCGGTGACAGCCTGTTGCCGCCCACCGCAGGCGATGACGCGCCGCTGGTTCCGAAAGCCGACTAACCATAGGCCACACAACTTTTAGGGCAGACCATGCCGCCTGCAACAGCATCTTGCGGTCGGCTTGATCTTGGTTTGCGAATCCGCTATTTCTTTAATCCCGTGATGCTGTGGCTTTAACCTGCCAGGCGGGCGCTTCATATTTGCGACATTCACGGGAGATTGCCACTGCATGGCACGCTATATCTTTATCACGGGCGGCGTTGTATCCTCGCTGGGCAAGGGCCTTGCTTCGGCGGCATTGGGTGCATTGTTGCAAGCGCGCGGTTTCAGCGTGCGGCTGCGCAAGCTTGACCCCTATTTGAACGTCGACCCCGGCACCATGTCGCCCTTTGAACATGGCGAAGTGTTTGTCACCGATGATGGCGCCGAAACCGATTTGGACTTGGGCCATTACGAGCGTTTCACCGGCGTGCCTGCCCGCATGACCGACTCGGTCAGTTCGGGGCGCATTTATTCCAACGTTCTGGAAAAAGAGCGGCGCGGCGATTACTTGGGCAAAACCATTCAGGTGGTGCCGCATGTCACCAACGAAATCAAAGATTTCTTGGCCGTGGGCGATGATGAAGTCGATTTCATGCTGTGCGAAATTGGCGGCACCGTCGGCGATATCGAAGGGCTGCCGTTTTTCGAGGCAATCCGCCAATTCAGCCACGATCGCCCCCGTGGCCAGTGTATTTTCATGCATCTCACCTTGCTGCCCTATCTGGCCGCCAGTGGCGAGTTGAAAACAAAACCCACCCAGCACTCGGTCAAAGAGCTGCAATCGATCGGCATTGCGCCCGATATTTTGGTGTGCCGCTCGGAACACCCCATTCCCGAAAAAGAGCGCGAGAAAATCGCGCTGTTTTGCAACGTGCGCAAAGAGGCCGTGGTGGCCGCCTATGACCTCAGCTCGATCTACGAGGCGCCATTGGCCTATCACCGCGAAGGGCTGGATCAGGCGGTGCTTGATGCCTTTGGGATCAGCCCTGCGCCGCGGCCCGACCTGTCGAAATGGGAAGATGTATATGACCGGATTTTGCACACCGATGGCGAGGTAAATATCGCCATTGTGGGCAAATACACTCAGCTGGAAGACGCCTATAAATCGATCAAAGAGGCGCTGACCCACGGTGGCATGGCCAACCGGGTAAAGGTAAACGTGGCTTGGGTCGATGCCGAGGTGTTCGACCAAGCCGACGCCGCTCCCTATCTAGAGGGCTATCACGCCATCTTGGTGCCGGGCGGGTTTGGCGAACGCGGTACAGAAGGCAAAATCAAGGCTGCCGAATTTGCCCGCACCCGCAAAATTCCCTATCTGGGCATTTGTCTGGGCATGCAGATGGCGGTGATCGAGGCGGCGCGCAACGTGGCGGGGCTGGCCACGGCTGGCTCTGAAGAATTTGACCACGAGGCAGGCAAAAAGCGGTTCGAGCCGGTGGTCTACCATTTGAAAGAATGGGTGCAGGGCAACCAAAAAGTAACCCGGCGCACCGACGATGCCAAAGGCGGCACCATGCGCCTTGGCGCCTATGATGCAGTGCTCAAAGACGGGTCAAAAGTGGCGGCAGTCTATGGCAGCACCGCCATCGACGAACGCCACCGCCACCGCTACGAGGTGGATATCAAATACCGCGAAAAGCTGGAAAATGCAGGCCTGTGCTTCTCGGGCATGTCACCCGATGGGCGTTTGCCAGAAATCGTAGAGTGGCAAGACCATCCTTGGTTTATCGGCGTGCAATTCCACCCCGAACTGAAATCCAAACCCTTTGCCCCCCACCCGCTGTTTGCCGATTTTGTGCGGGCAGCTTTGGATGCATCGCGCTTGGTATAAAGGCTTCGGGCGCGGCCACCGCGCCCGGCCCCTTTGGGGCGTTCTGGGCCTGGTCCTGCTGCTAACACCTTTGCGCGCTTGGGCGGGCGATACAGGACTGCAGGCCGCTAGTTTTGCACAAATGCAAGATCGAATGGGGGGCATCGCCCGCCTGAACGCCCTGCCACCGCGGCCTGAACCGGGGCATGTTTTTTCCCACCCTGTGTGGATTGATGGCCTGTGGCTGGGCGCGGGGTTTCACGGCATCGCACAGCAAGACCGGCACAGCGCGGGCGGGGTTTTCGACGATGCCACACCGCCCCATGTGGCCAGTGCCCCAGTGCGCTTGCGCACCGATCCACCCGGCCAAGGGCTGGCGCTGGCCTATCACCGCGGCTTTGGGTCTGTGGCGGCATTTCCCTTGGGGCCCATGGGCGCGGCCATGGCTGCGGGGCGCGGCGAAGGGGCGCTGGCGGTGCTTTTTGTCGATGACAGCCCCGGCTTGGGGCTGCGCGTGCATTCCGATTACCCCGATCCGCTGGGCGCCCGCACCCAGCCCCCGGGGCAGCTGCGTATTCTGGCCTTTGACCGGGGCGGCGCGCTTTTGGGGCAGGCCACGCGTGACTTGCAAACCGGGGTAAACGAAATCGCCTTTGAACGCCCCGCTGGTCAGGCCGATATTGCCGGGTTTTTGGTGCTTAACACCGATCCGGGCGGTATCGCCATCGACGATATTTTGCGCCCCCAGCCACCACGGATTGGGCGGCTTGACCCTGCCCCGCCCAACGCGCAGGATGGCGGCCAACTGTGGCAAATTTTCAAGGGGACCAAGATGCCAAAAGCCTATTGGGTGGCACATGTCGATGTGGAAGATCCGCAAATTTACGAAGACTACAAGCGCCTGAATGCCGCGCCCTTTGCCGAATATGGCGCGCGGTTTCTGGTAAGGGGTGGCCAGCAAACCGTGCGCGAAGGCGCGGCCCGCGGGCGCACCGTGGTCATCGAATTTCCCAGCTACGCGGCGGCATTGGCCTGTTTCGACAGCCCCGGATACCAGCAGGCCAAGGCGGTGCGCGACCCGATCTCGATGGCGGATATGGTTATTGTCGAGGGGTATGATGGCTAACACACAACAGGCCGCTTTGGCGCAGCACCCCTATCGGGCCGGGGCCGCACCATGTTAAAATCGCTGCTGTCCCGCCTGATGACCCCGCAACCACAGCCCTTGTCGACAGACGAAGTGCGCGTGGCATTGGCCGCGCTTTTGGTGCGCGTGGCGCGCGCCGATGGGGCCTATGACACCAGCGAGATCGCCCGGATCGAACAGATTTTGGCCAACCGCTATGAACTGGCGCCAGCCGATGCCACCGCCCTGCGGCTGCAGGCCGAAAACCTCGAGGCGGATGCCCCAGACATGCACCGCTTTACCCAAGCCATCAAAGAGGGCGTGCCCTATGACGAACGGCTGGGGGTGATCAAAGCGCTTTGGCAAGTGGTGTTGGCCGATGGCGTGCGCGAGGCCGAGGAAGACGCGTTGCTGCGTCTTTTGTCCAGCCTATTGGGCGTCAGCGACCGCGACAGCGCTTTGGCGCGGCAATCGGTGGCAGACAACGGGTGATCGCCAGCCTACCCATGTATGCGCGCCCCGAAAACCGCGCAGCCCATAGCGCGCTTTGGGCGTTGATACGCGATAGGTTGCGCGCCCGCGCCATGCCCGCCCCCGATACGCTGGATTTCGACACACCGCATATGCAGGGCTGGGCGCGGCCAGATCTGGTTTTGGGGCAAATCTGCAACCTGCCCTACCGCGCGCAATTTCGGGGCCGGGTTACCCTGATTGGCTGTTTTGATTATGGCCTACCCGGTTGCCCCCCGGGCCAGTATTACAGCCAATTCGTGGTGCGCCGGGATGACCCGGCGGCCACAGCCACAGACTGCGCCAAGGCAGGCTATGTTTTTGCCTATAACGAGGGGTTATCGCAATCGGGTTGGGGGGCGCCACAGGCCTGGGCCGCGGCCCAAGGGCTGGCGCTGCGGCCCGGGCCCAAAACCGGAGCGCATTTGGCCAGCCTGCAGGCCGTGGCAGATGGCCGCGCCGATTGGGCCGCAACCGATGCCATTACCCTGCGCATGGCCCAGCGCTGGCAAAGCGGCTTGACTGACCAGCTGCGCATTGTCGGCCAATCCGCCCCCAGCCCCGGCATGACGCTAATCACCCGGCTGGACCAGCCTGCCGAACCCTATGCCGCGGCCATCACCGAAGCGCTGGCACAGCTGCCCGCAGAGATCGCCCAGATCTTGGGGATTTGCGGCTTTTACCGCCTACCCCAAAGCGCCTATGA
>RFQY01000213.1 GCA_009924775.1 Paracoccaceae bacterium
TTTGGAAGGCGGCACGCGCTTTCATGGTGCGGATATGTTTGCCCAAGACCGCGCGGCGCTTGAACGCATCCGTGGCGGGCGGCTTGCCTTGATCCCGCAAAATTCTGGCCAGTCGCTGACGCCAAGCCTGCGGGTGGGCCTACAGATCCGCGAAGCGTTGCGCCTGCACAGCGCGTTACCCCAGTCCCAACACGCCGCCCGCGTGGTCGCCTTGCTGGCACAGGTGCGCCTGCCTGACCCAGCGGCAATTGCCAAGCGCTACCCGCACGAATTGTCTGGCGGGCAGCAGCAGCGGGTTGCCATTGCTATGGCCCTTGCGGGCGAGCCCGAAGCCTTGCTGCTGGACGAACCCACCACGGGCCTCGATGTGACGACACAGGCGCATATACTGGAACTTTTGCGCGATCTTGCCCGCGATACCGACATGGCCATGGTGTATGTCAGCCACGACCTTGGCGCCATTGCGCGGGTCTGCGACCGGATTGCGGTTATGTATGCGGGCGAAATCGTGTTGCAAGGCACCGCCCGCCAAGTGTTGCGCGACCCAGAACACCCCTATGCGCGGGGGCTGCTTGCCTCGATTCCAAAACTGTCTGACACATGCCTGCCACGCGCGCTTGACGGCGGGCCTGCGGCAGGTGTCGGATGCGCCCGCACTTGATCTGCAGGATATGGCGATTTCTTATGTGGTCCCCAGCGTGATCGACCGTTTTCTGGGGCGCAACACGCCGCCCGTTGCAACCGTCGAGGCCATCACCCTAACGCTGCGCCAAGGCGAAACCCTTGGGCTGGTTGGGGAAAGCGGCTCTGGCAAATCCACCATCTTGAAATCGATCGCGGGTTTGCTTGCGCCCATCGCTGGGCGGGTATTGCTGAACGGCCAAGACGATCTGCCACCCCGGGTCGAAACGCGGTCTGGCCAGCAGCTGCGCCAAGTGCAGTTGATTTTTCAAAACCCCGACGAAAGCTTGAACCCGCGTCAGACAATTGCGCAAATTCTGGCCCAGCCGCTGAAGCTGTATTTTGGGCTAAGCGGGCAGGAGTTGCTTGATCGCTCTGCCCAGTTGCTGGAACAGGTGCGTCTTGGGGCGCATTATTTGGATCGTCTGCCCAGCCAGCTGTCGGGCGGCGAGAAACAGCGCGTGGCGGTGGCGCGGGCCTTCGCCGCACAGCCCGCGCTGGTTTTATGTGACGAGATTACATCGGCGCTGGATGTATCGGTGCAGGCGGCGGTTCTGGCATTGCTTGATGATCTGCGGCGCGCAAGCGCCACCAGCTGTATTTTCGTCAGCCACGATCTTGCCGTCGTCAAGGCCCTGTCTGACAGGGTTGCGGTGCTTTATCAGGGTCGCTTGTGTGAAATTGGCAAAACAAGCGATGTGTATGGGGCTGTCTCGCACCCCTATACCGAGGTCTTGCTGGGGGCGGTGCTGGAACCTGACCCAGATTTTACCCCCACGCTTTCGGCAGGCGATGTGGTTGAACTTAGCCCGCCCGCACAAGGGTGCCCGTTTCAGCGCCGCTGTCCGAAACGGCTGGGCCCTGTGTGCGAAAACCTAGCCCCGCCGCGCAAAACATTTTCTGATGGTCATTCCATTTGGTGCCACCGCGACGATCTGGCCCCCCATGCCCCGGTCGATGGCCGCGCTGTCACCACGGAAGGCGTGTGATATGATGCTGACATGCGGTGAAGCAACGCAGCGCGTGCAAAGGCGCGGTGGCAAAAATGCCGGCCCGCTCCGCCACTTTCAGGCGCGCACCCGGCAAGGCGCGGGTTTCATGGCTGATGGCGCAGCCACAGGCCCCCACGTGTTTCTTGCAGCCATTTCAGCCGCGCGGCCAACAGTGATTGCTGCGCGCGCAAACGATGATTGCCTGCGAGAGGGGACAGGGCAGACATCATGACCAGCCAACCGACCATAGAAAGCCGCTCGAAGCTGGAACTGAGCGATGCCAGGGTCGCGGTGCAGTCTGATATTGCCGCAGCCCGTTTGACGGCGATCCTTGAACGCTTAGACGTGTATCCCGCTATCGCCCGCGAGGTGGCAGAGCACCTTGTTGATGCCAATCTTTCTGGCGTGGAAAGCCATGGGGTGATGCGCATCTTGCAATATGCAGATCAGTATCGCGCGGGCCATCTGCGGGCCCGGGCGCAGCCGGTGTTTCAAACCATGGAAACCGGCGCGCACGAGGTTGATGGGCAGGGGGGCATTGGCATTCCCGCCATGCGCCTGGCCTATGATGAAAGTTGCCGGATCGCCGAAACAAACGGCATGTCGGCAATTGCCATCCGCAATGTCGGCCATACGGGCCGCCATGGTTTTTTTGCCGATCAAGCTGCCCAAAAGGGCTTTTTGACCATCATGACCGGGGGCGGCAACCGCCAGCAATGGCGCCAAGTTGCACCCTATGGCGGCATAAAAGCCATGCTGCCCACCAACCCGTGGTGCATGGGGGCCCCGGGGGGGGCGCAGGGCAGCAATGTCCTTGATTTTGCAACATCGAAAATCGCGGGTGGCTGGATCTATGCGGCGCGCTCTGCTGGGGCGCTTTTGCCCGAGGGGTGTGTGATCGACCGTTTGGGCAACCCCACGCGTGACCCGGAAGACTATTTCAATGGCGGCGCGATCTTGCCCTCGGGCGAGCATAAGGGCTTTGCGCTGGCGCTTATGTCGGAACTGATTGGCGAGGCCATGTTGGGCCCGGTGACGCTCGAGTGTCATTGGTTGCTGGTGTGCATTGATACACGGCGGTTTCGCGCCAGCCAGCCGATGCAGGAAGCCGCCGAAGACATTTTGGCAGAACTGCGCGATTGCCCACCGGCCCCCGGCTTTGCCCGCGTTGAAATACCCGGCGAACGCGAGCGCGCGCAGCGCGTGGAGGCCCATGAATCGCTGGCCGTTCCGGCAAGAACATGGAAACAGATCGAAACATTGGCGGCGTCTTTGGGGGCGTGAACCACCCGCGCGCGCGCCAAACTGCCTTGGGCCTTTTTGCACAGGGGGCGGGCGGTTTAGCCCTGCGGGTCTGTGCCGATGCTATAGAGGATGAAATCGCTTTTCGGGCTATAGCTGTCATACAGCTGACGGGCACCATAATTGAATTCCTGCGTCAGCCAGCGCAGGTTTGTCAACCCTTGTGCGCGCGCCGTGGCGCGCACATGATCGATCAGCGCGCGCCCCAGCCCCAAGCCGCGGGCGCTGGGGTGCACGTAAAGATCGCTCAGATAGCACACCATCCCCCCACCCAACGAGCGGTGCATCTGTTGATATTGCGCAAATCCACGCACTTGGCCTGCGCCATCCAGCGCCAAATCGCACCAAAACGGATTGCTCTGATCAAAAATCCAGCCCCAAACCGTGTCAAAGCCGCCATCGGGCACGCGGGTTTTGTAAAATTCGGCATAGGCTTGGAACAGGGTTTCCCAGATGTCGCGATCTGCGGGCGATAGCGGGCGAATGGTGCAGGTCATAGCGGGTCTTTCGCAATTTCAGCGCAACGTGGCGCAGGCCAGTGCCAATGTCAACTGGGGCGTGCCCCTCCCTATGGGTGCACGGGCGCTGCAGTGCCGCTATAGGCGTCATAGCCGCGCTGTATGGCAATTTGATCGGCGATGAATTTGGCATCGTGCCAAACCCCCCAAATAAAGGCCGATCCGCGCCGCGTAAGCCATGGTAGGCCCAGAAAATAAACCCCCGGCACCCGGCCCACGCCGCGCTGGTGCTGGGGGCGGCCCAAATCATCGAAAGTGTCGGCCTGCAACCAGCTGAAATCTTGCCGAAAGCCGGTGGCCCAAATCACGGTTGCAATCCCGGCTTGGTGCAAATCCAGCGCGCGGATGGGGTGGCGCAGGCAGTCTGGGTCGGGGGGCAGGATGCGCGCCTCGGGCTCGGGGGGCAGATCCAGACCATGGGCTGCGATATAGGCATCGGCCTGATCCAGAACCGACAGGTAATTGGCATCCCCTTGCGCGATATTTTCCGCCAAATCGCCCGCAAATGTGATGCGGCCATCGCGATAGGCTTCGGTCATGCCCACCAAAACCACCCCGCTATGGGCCATGCGCCGAAAATCCACCGTATGCCCGCCCTCGGTGCCGCTGACGGCAATCGTAACATGGGCGGTGCCGGGGGCGGGAGTGTCGGCGTTCCATTTGCCCAACACCCCCAGCCACCACACGAAATCGCGCCCACGATAGCGCCGTGGGGGGCGGTCATGCGCGCCCACGGATAGATAAACCTGCCGCCTGGCCGCTGCCAGCTCTTGCGCGATCTGCGCCCCCGACGAGCC
>RFQY01000214.1 GCA_009924775.1 Paracoccaceae bacterium
CGTCGATCCGGCCCTTGCCCGCCAAACCCGCCGCATGGCGATGGACGAGGTGGCGCAGCGTGGGTTGGTCTGCGCGGGCGGGCATTTGCTGGGGCCAGACAAATTTGCCCGGCTGGTGGCGTTGGGGCAGGGCTATGCCAAGGTGGCGCCATGACGCCGGCGGCGCGGGTTGCTGCCGCCTCCATGGTCTTGGACCAGATTGCCAGCGGCCTACCGGCCGAAGTGGCGTTAACCCGCTGGGCGCGTGGGGCGCGCTTTGCCGGCTCGAAAGACCGTGCGGCCATCCGTGATCATGTGTTCGACGCGCTGCGCTGCCGCCGCTCTTATGCCTGCCTTGGCGGTGGGTCTGATGGGCGGGGCTTGATGCTGGGGCTGGTGCGGGCGCAGGGGTTAGATGCAACGCAAATCTTTGCGGGCGAGGGCTATGGCTTGGCGCCCCTTGATGCGGCAGAACAGGCCGCGGGCCATGTGCCACAAGGCGCGGATGCGCTGGATTTACCCGATTGGTTGATGCCAATATGGCAGGCCAGCTTGGGCGAAAACGCCGCCTGTGTGGCGGAAACCCAACGCCACCGGGCGCCTGTTATGGTCAGGGTCAATACCGCGAAATCTGATCGCGCCAGTGCCATCGCCGCGCTGGACGCCGAGGGGATATCGGCCCTGCCTGCCGCCATTGCAGACACCGCCATCATTTTGGGCGCAGGCGCGCGCAAATTGGCGCAAAGCCAAGCCTACCTGCAAGGGCTGGTCGAGCTGCAAGACGGCGCGGCACAGGCGCTGGTTGGGTTGTTGGATGTGCCACAGGCAGGGCGTATTTTAGATTATTGCGCGGGCGGTGGCGGCAAGGTGCTGGCCATGGCGCCGCGGGCGGGCAAGGCCCGGCTGTTTGCCCATGATGCGCAGGCCCAACGCCTGAAAGATTTGCCCGCCCGTGCCGCCCGTGCCGATGTGGCGGTGGAAATTGTTAACGATAACAGCGCTTTGGCGGGTTTGGCGCCTTTTGATCTGGTTTTGGCAGATGTGCCCTGCTCGGGCAGCGGCACATGGCGCCGCAGCCCTGAAGCAAAATGGTTGCTATCGCCAGACAGCCTGCAGGCGCTGAATGCCACCCAAGACCTTATTTTGCGACAAGCGGCGCCATTGGTGGCCAATGGGGGCGCGCTGGCCTATGCAACATGCTCGGTGTTGCAGCAAGAAAACGATGATCGGATCAGCCAGTTTTTGGGCGAAACCGCAAGTTGGCGGCAGGTTTCTTGCCAACATTGGCTTCCTGGTCCCGAAGGGGACGGGTTTTTCTTGGCGGTGTTACGCCAGGATCTGTGATCTTTGCAATTTTAAGTAGAGTTTTGTTGCGCCTTAGGCTTTGCTTAACGGGTAGGGGTTTCACTATGCCTGCCGGGTTTGGGCAGAAGGGCCACGTTTGCAATGTTTGGTGCATCTCAGATACGTCAGAACTGGGGGCTTTTATGGGCCTTGCGGGCTGATTTGCGGCTGGGGGCGTTGCTGGCCTGTGCGGCTGTGCCCTTTGCGGTTTGGGGTTTGGCGCAGGCGGGGTTGGTTCCTGCTGGGCTGGCTGCAGCCATGGGTTGGGCTGCGCTAAGCGCAGTGCTGGTGGCCTTAGGGCTGGCGTGGGTGTTGGCTGCGGGTCAGGTTTGGCTGGCGCGGCGGCTGCTTTTCTTGGCCCGGGGGCTGTTTCAGGCAGAAGGGGCGCAATTGCTGCTGGTGGGGCCCGGCGACCGGGTGCTTTGGGCCGAGGGGCCAGTGCCCGCCAAACATGCCAAAACACTGCCCGCAGCCATGGGGCATTGGCTGGCAGATCCGCCGCCCGTGATTGCGCGGCTTGCCGCACAGCTGGAAACCGCGCCACAGGCCAGCGATGTGGCCTTTACCCGCCATTCCGGGTTGCGGATTGCCGCATGGCGCTTGGGCCCAAAGCTGTGTTTGTGGCACTTGGTGCCCATGGTTGCGCCGCAGGCGGCCCCCGTGGCCCAGGCCAGCGGTGCGCCATATTTATGTTTTTCAGCCCTCGGCACGCTGTTGGCGATGAATGCGGCAGCGGCGCGCATATTGGGGCCGGGGCCGCATGATCGGGGGGCTATTTTGGCGCCTGGCGCGGTCTCGGGGCAGGTGATGCAGGTGCCCACGTTGCAGGGCAGCCAAACCTTTTTGGTGCATGTGATCGAGGCGATTGACCGCAGCGAAATTTATCTGCTGGCGCCCCCGGGCGCCCCCAGTGCCCCGCCGGCCGAGCGGCTGTTTCACGAGCTGCCCGTTGCCATGCTGCGTCTGCAGGCGGATGGGGTTATACGCATGGCCAACCCCACCGCTTGCCAGTTGTTGCAAGTGGACGAATGCGCCGGGCGGCCGCTATCCTCGGTGATGGAGGGGCTGGGCCGATCTATTGGTGATTGGCTGTCTGATGCTATGGCCGACCGGATGAGCAGGCAAACCGAATTTCTGCGTTTGACGGGCACCCGCGACGAGGTGTTTGTGCAAGTGACCCTGCATCTGATGCAAGATAACGGCACCCCCGCGCTGCTGGCGGTGCTAAGCGATGCAACAGATTTCAAGGCGCTTGAAACACAGTTTGTTCAAAGCCAGAAAATGCAGGCCGTGGGCTAATTGGCCGGTGGGGTAGCCCATGATTTCAATAATCTTTTAACAGCGATATCAGGGCATTGCGATCTGTTGTTAATGCGCCATGACGAAGGCGACCCAGATTATGCGGATTTGGTGCAAATCACCCAAAACGCCAATCGCGCCGCTGCTTTGGTGGGGCAGTTGCTGGCCTTTTCGCGCAAGCAAACGCTGCGCCCACAGGTCTTGGATATGCGCGATACTTTGGCAGATCTGACCCATCTGTTGAACCGCCTAGTGGGCGAGAAACTGGCGCTTGATCTGCAGCATGCCCCGGGCCTGCGCCCGATCCGGGTAGACAAACGCCAGTTAGAGCAAGTGATCATGAACCTTGTGGTGAATGCCCGCGACGCCATGCCCTCGGGTGGCACGATCCGCCTTGAAACCGAGGCTGTTCATCTTCCATCTGGTCTGGAACGCGACCATGCGGTGATGCCTGCCGGGGATTATGTTGCCATTCGGGTGTGCGACGATGGGGTTGGCATCCCCGAAAGCCTGCGCAGACGCGTTTTCGAGCCGTTCTTTTCGACCAAGCCACCGGGTCAGGGCACAGGGCTGGGCCTGTCTACGGTCTATGGCATCGTCAAGCAAAGCGGGGGGGGGTCATCTTTCTTGACAGTGTCGAGGGCATTGGCACCACCTTTACGCTGTATTTCCCGGTATATGCGGGCCCCGAATTGGCCGATCCCCCCATGCCCGTGCAGCCACCGCCGCGCCCCAAGCCCGGCGCGCAGGGCCTGATCTTGTTGGTGGAAGACGAACTGCCGGTGCGGGGGTTTGCCGCGCGCGCCTTGCGGTTGGGGGGGCATACGGTGCTAGAGGCTGGATCGGGGGAGGAGGCGCTGGATCTGTTGGCAGACCCGCTGCTGCAGCCCGATTTGGTGGTAACAGATGTGGTGATGCCGGGGCTAGATGGGCCTGGTTGGGTGCGCCAAGCGTTGAAATCACGCCCGGGGCTGCGGGTAATTTTTATGTCGGGCGATGCCGAAGAATCGTTTTCCGAAGACGCGCTGGGGCTGGCGCACTCTACCTTTCTGCCAAAACCATTTTCACTGGCCGATCTGGGGGCGACCGTGGCCGAACAGATGGCACAGGCCCTAGGTGGGCGCGATGGCGTTCCATAACGCAAACTCGGCCGCGCAGTGCTGGCGCAAACGCTGCTCTACCTCGGCCGACAGCTGCAAGGGAATGTCTGGCGAAACGTTCATCCGCGGCAGGGTGAATTCCACACCCAGCCGGTTTTGCAAAAATTCAAGCAGCGCGTCTTGGTTTTCGTAGCGAAATAAATGCGTTACCGCCGTTCCATTCGGGCGTGGTTCTAGAAACTTGGCTTGGCTTCCCACGTTGGCATAGGCGGGGGGCTTGGGCTGGATATAGGCCAAAACAAAGTCGTCAAAGCTGTATTTATGGGTGCTGTTGCGGTGGCTTTCCAACCCCGGCCGCCGCCGATAGCGATACCAGCTGCCCAGCCAACTGATGGGTTCGCGCACCACTGCCAGCGTTTCCATATCGTCGGTTTTTGCAGCCTTCTCAAACATCGGCCGAAAAAAGCGGTTATAGTAATAAAGCGGGGCATGCTTGAGCTGCGGGGGATCAAGAATCACAATATCGGCATGGGGCGCCA
>RFQY01000215.1 GCA_009924775.1 Paracoccaceae bacterium
ATATCGCCCGCGCTGTCCAAGCCTAGGATGGCGTCGAAACTGGCGGGGGCGAAATAGGGGATATCCAGTTGATCCAGCGCGTCTTGGGTGTCGGGCGTGTAGGTGACGCCGCGCAACACCACCTGCAAAATTTCACGCGGGGCCAGTTCAACCGTCAGCACCCCATCTTGCAGCACTTGGTCTGCGGGCAGTTCGCTCAGCACCGGCGTGGCCCGTGCAGCGCCCGGCAATTCGCCGTCTGCCACGCCAAGGCGGGTGATCTCGGCGCTGGTCCAATCCTGCACCAGCCCCCGCAGATCCAACGCATCGGTGACAGTTTGGCTGTCATCGGTGGACACTGTGTAAAGCACCGCATGATCTGGGCCGGCAAAGGCATGCACGGTGGTGGCGGGCGCCACCAGTTCGGTTTGCCCGATTTCGGCACCTTCCAGCACAACCGGGTGGGTGCCGGGCAGGGAGGTGCTTAACATGTTGAAAAAGGCGCCGGGCACGCGCGGGGCGCCGTCGCCCTCGTTTCCCGCCAAAGACGACATCGCCCCTTGTTGCATGGGCCAGACATAGGCCTGATCCACCCCATGGGATGCCATCGCGGCCAGCGTATCAAGCATTTCATGGGCTTGAACCAAGCCGTAGTCTTCGTTTGCGTCGCGCCCGTGGTTGCGAATATTCCATTCGGTGACCACGGTTTTCAGCCCCTCTTCTTGCAAGGGCCATGTGGCCTCGATCGTGCGCAGGGCAAAATGCTGGCTTTCTGGGTTGTCCAGCCCCTTGGCATAGATATGGGCGACCACGCCATCGATGCTGTCGATTTCTTCTTGGGTGTCAAATTCGCGTAAAATCAACAGGTTGTTCAGCTGTGGCCAAGCGACGCCGCCATTGCCATAGATATAGGGGGCCCCCAGATCCAGCCCGTAATCTTGGGCGAAATCAGCCAAGGCCTGCGCCGGATCTGTGCTGTCATAGGCGGCCGACAGGCGCGAGTGGCCGAAATTCATACCCATCTGCACATAGATTTCGGTCTCTTGGAACCGGGCGTCGTAATCGGGATGGTGGACCAGCTCGTCTTTGACGATCAACGCCATTTCACTGGCAACGCGGCCATATTCCACCGCGCTCATTTCTGTGGCCCCCCAGTATTCGTTGCCCAGCTCAAACCCTGCGATCGGGGCCTGCCCATAGACGCCATCCAGCGTTTCGCGCACAAAGCCGCGTAGCGCGGCCTCGTCTATACTGGGGTAGCGGTGGCCCAATGCATCGGTTTCGTCGCCCAGCGCGGTGCGGGTGGGCAGCACAATCAACGCCGGGCGCCCGGTGTCGGCGGCGAATTGCATGAATTCCGAAAAAGGCAGCAGCGGCTGCGGTTGGCCGGTGATATAATGCAGCGTGCTGGTTTGGTCTGGGTTGGTGATGTCAAAATACCGCTCGGTCAACGAGCCGCCGGGGTAGCGCACAGCGTTGATGCCCAACTGATTGGCCATGTCATCATAGGTGCCATCTGGCCCCAGCCTGTCGCGGGTGGCCAAAATATTTGCACCAAAATAGGGTTTGCCAATTTCTTGCCCTAACAGCCTTTCTGATGCGATGCCTTGCATGGATTTTTCCTGCTGCCCATAGGTGTTGGGCAACACAGTGCAGATTGCAGGCCAACCCGCGCCGTGCCTGCAGGGGCTGTGCCAAAGGCATTGGTCGAGCGACCCCACGCCGAAGGCAAAGACCCCTATTCAAGCGAATAGGGGCAGCTGGGCGAATGCCCGTCATCCTATGTGGGTAGGGCGGTTTTGGCCCGTTTAGGCGGCGCCCATCAGCACCGGGTCAAACGGATACTGGGTTAGGTTTTCAAACCCGGTTTCGGTGATCAAAACCTGATCTTCCAACTTGATCGAGAAATCCCCGCCCTCGGGGCTGACCAGCGCCTCGACGCACAGCACCATGCCCGGCTCGAGCGGGTAGTCAAAGGCGCCGGGCACCGCCTGATCGGGATAGGCCACCAAGGGCCATTCATCGCACAGGCCCACGCCATGCATCATGCAGCCGTATTTTTGCTTTTGAAAGGGCGCATCCAGCCTGTGGCAGGCGGCAACGATATCGGGGATCATGGCGCCGGGTTTCAACAGCTGCATGTTTTCTTGAATATGCTCATAGGCGTGGCGCATGGCATAGACCATATCGGCGCGTGGCGCAGCATCGCCCACCCACCACGTGCGCGAAATATCGGTGCAAATACCATAAGCGCCCACCAGATCGGTATCAAAGGCGATAATTTCATTGGGCTGCACTATGCGCGGGCCGCATTCCTGAAACCACGGGTTGGTACGCGGCCCCGAGGCCAGCAGCCGCGTTTCGATCCATTCGCCGCCGCGGCGGATATTTTCAGCATGCAGCACAGCCCAGATATCATCTTCGCTGATCCCCCCCTGCGGCACATGGGTGCGGGCGAAATCCTCCATCAGGGCCACGGCCTGTTCGCAGGCATGCACCGCGCAGCGCATCGCCTTAATCTCGTCTATGCCTTTGATTGCGCGGGTTTTCTCGGTTAGCTCTTCGCCCTCCATCACCTGCAGGCCCTGCGCCTCTAGGGCGCGCAGCCCGTGCAACATGATTTTGTCCACCGCCAGCCGCGTATTTCCGGGCGCGTGTTCGGCCAAAAGCCTGCGCACCTCGTTGGAAAAGACATCGGCTGCCACATCGATTTTATCGCCGCGATCAAAGTAGAACAGATCGGCGCCGCTGCGGGCTTCGCGCACCAGCGGGTTGAATTCGGACAGGAAGGGGGAGTTTTTGTAATCCCAAATCACCATATAGCCATCGGCGCACAGCAATACGGCGCGAAATGGGTTATGGGTGTTCCACAGCTGCATATTGGTGCTGTCGGTGGCGTAGCGGATGTTGAGCGGATCAAACAGCAACACGCCCGCATAGCCACGCGCAACCACCGCTTGGGTCAGCCGCTCCCAGCGAAAGCGCCGCATCGCTTGCAGATCGGGCAGTGCAAGCCCGGCTGCGGCCCATTCCGCAAAGGCCAGCTGCGTGGGCCCTATTTCCACACGGTTATTGTTGTTGGGGGTGTTGTCGCCCAAACGGTCGGCGCGGGTTGGGTCTATTTTGCGGGTGTCGCGGTAATGATCGTTCATGGCATCCTCCGTTAAGGACAGCCTGCGGTGCCGGCATGCAGGGGGCGCGACTGTTTGCGACCAATTGCAAGGCGCATTTGCGACCATAGCGGCGTGGATTTGAAAAACCCATTGGTGCGCTTGGGGCAGGGCGATAGGGTTTCACCATGATTTTGCAACGCACGATTCCCTATAACCCGCTGATGCCACGCCCATTGCCGGGGGTGCAGCCCTTTGATTTGGCCGATTGGTTGCACATCGACGAGGCCTATGCAGGCCAGATGGCCCGCCGCGATGCGCTGCTGGCCGGGCAGGGCGCGCAGGTGCTGGCGATGGCCCCGGCCGCCTTGGACGCCGCGCAAGAGCTGTTGGACATGGTGCTGCTGGATGTCACGCATAAGCCAGGGTTTGTCCAAGGCGCGGGATATGTGCAGCGCCCCGATGGGTGCCATGTGGCGATAGACCCTGCCGCGCCCTTGGCCTGCCTTGGGCGATTGGTGCAGGATGACTTTTGCATTTTGCAAAAACAGGGCGACGAGCACGTTTTGACAGCGGCGGTTTTGTGTTTTCCGGCCAGCTGGTCGCTGGACGAAAAATTCATGCGCCCCTTGGTGGGCATTCACACGCCGGTGGACAGCTATACCGATCAAATGGCGCGGCGCGTGCAGCGGCTGTTTGATGGGGTGCAGGTGGGCCGCCCGCTGTGGCGGTTCAACGCGCTGTGGTACGCCGATGCCGAATTGCACCAGCCCCGCCGCGAAAACGACCGCCGCCCCGAACGGGGCCGCCAAGACACGTCGTTTATGCGCAGCGAGCGGCAATGCATCCTGCGCCTGCCCAAAACCGGTGCCGTGGTGTTTTCGATCCACACCTATGTTGTGCACCGCTCTGATGTTGTGGGGGCCGATACGCTGGGGGCCGAGACGCTGGGCTAGGCTGCGGGCCCTTGGCCAGTGGCGCGCCATCATCGGCAAGCCAATAAAAAACGCCCCGTGACCTGCACGGGGCGTTTAATATTTCACTGTAATACTAACTGCTTAGCAGCTGTAGTACATGCCGTATTCCACGGGGTGGGGCGTGTGTTCGAATTTATAGACTTCTTCCATTTTCAGGTCGATGT
>RFQY01000216.1 GCA_009924775.1 Paracoccaceae bacterium
GCCCCCAGCACCCATAGCGCTGTCCCCGGGCCCATAAGGCCCACTGCCGCAAGCCCGGCCAAAAGCACCGCCAAAAACGCGGTTGCACGGCGCGGTTGGCCCACGCCGGCCGATAAGCCACTGCCGCGGGCATTTGGCAGTGCGACCATCAGCACAGGCATCACCGCGCGGCTGGCCATGGCACTGGCCACCAAGGCCGCAGCCAGCGTGGCTGGGGCCAGCTCTATGCCCAACAGCACCGTCAAGGCCGCCCAGCGCAGCCCCCCGACACACAAGAGGGCCAGCACACCATAGGTGCCGATATGGCTGTCTTTCATGATCTCAAGCCGCCGCTCGCGCGTCCAACCGCCCCAAAACCCATCGGCGCAATCAGCCAGCCCATCCTCGTGCAGCCCGCCTGTGGCCATCATTTGCAGCGCCAAAGCCACCCCCGCCGCCAACACTGGGGCCAGTCCCGCCGCTGTGGCGGTTGTGGCAATTGCGGCCACCAAGGCGCCCAGCAGCGCCCCAGCCAGCGGATAGGCCCACGCCGCCTGCGCGCCGCGCAGCGCAACAGTTTGGGGTATCGGCACGGGCAGGCGCGTAAGCAGGCCGATGGCGGCGGGCACGTCGTGCCATGCCAAAAGGCGGATGTCGGTTTTTGGCAGTGACATGGGGCAATGCGTCCTTGCGTATTGATTGGGTAGGGTTAAACACGGGGCAGCTTTTTCAATCAAGATGGTGCAGCCTATGCGCAACCCTCCCACCACCCTCTCTGAGCTGCAGCAAATTTTGTTGCACCTGCCCCAGATCGATGCAGCCGCGCAGGCCGCAGCCGCCGATCGCAACGGCCAGCTGACAAAACCACCCGGGGCTTTGGGCCGGCTGGAAGAGGTGGCGCTGTGGATGGGCGGATGGCAAGGCACGGACAAGCCGCATGCCAATACCCCGCAAGTGCTGATTTTTGCGGGCAACCATGGGGTGGCTGCGCGCGGTGTCAGCGCCTTTCCGGCCGAGGTGACCGCGCAGATGGTGGCCAATTTTCAAGCCGGGGGCGCAGCGATCAACCAATTGGCGCGCTGTTTTGGGGCCACGTTGGGCGTGCATGCGCTGGATCTAGAAACACCCACCGCCGATTTCACCCAAGGCCCCGCCATGGACGAGGCCAGCTTTCTGGCAGCCTTCAACACTGGCTGGCAGGCGGTGTCGCCGCAGGCAGATGTGCTGGTGACGGGCGAGATGGGCATCGGGAATACCACCGCCGCTGCGGCTATTTCCTGCGCGCTTTTGGGGGGCGCGCCCGATCACTGGGTGGGGCGTGGCACGGGTGTTGACGATGCGGGCCTTGCGCTAAAGGCCCAAGTGGTGGCCGAGGCGGTGGCCCGCCATCAGGGATGCCGCGGCCTGCAGGCGCTGCAGGTGCTGGGCGGGCGCGAATTGGCCGCGATGGCTGGGGCCATTGCCCGCGCGCGCCTTTTGCGCATTCCCGTGATTTTGGATGGGTTTATTTGCACCGCCGCCGCCGCCTGTTTGCGCGATGCCGCCCCCGGCGCGCTGGATCATTGCATTGCGGGCCATGTCTCGGAAGAGCCGGGCCATGCCCGCCTGTTGGCACATCTGGGCAAAGAGCCGCTGCTGCGCTTGAACCTGCGTTTGGGCGAAGGATCGGGCGCGGCGTTGGCCATTGGGGTGGTGCAGGGGGCGGTCGCCTGCCAATCGGGCATGGCAACCTTTGCCGAGGCGGGTGTGGCGGGCGCTTAGCCCGCGCTGCCAGACCCGTCGCGCAATTGGGCAAGGGCGGCTTCTAGGTCTTTGTCCAAGGCGCGGGCGCGTGCCACATAGGCGGGGTTGTCGGCTGCGGGAATTTTGGGGTCCCACACCTCGGCCAACTCGCGGATCGTGTCGCGGTCGTGGTGATAAAACAGGCGCTCGGCCTCGGCGGCCTCGTATTCGGTAAGGCCAATGTTTTCCAGCACATACCGCCCTGCGCGCAGCGAGCTGTCGAACAGTTCGCGCACGATATCATTGGCGCCTGCCTGATACAGTTTGAACACCTGCGTGCGGTCGCGCGCGCGGGCCACAATGTGCAAATCTGGCCGTGCCCGGCGCGCATAGGTGACAAGGCGCAGCGCGCCCTCTGGGTTGTCTAGCGCCACCACCAGAACCCGGGCATGATCCAGCCCGGCGGCATGCAGCAATTCTGGGCGTGTGGGATCACCGAAAAAGCCCCGAAACCCAAATTTGCGCATCAGTTGAATGGTGTTGATATCGTGGTCCAATACCACGGTTCGGAACCCGCTGGATTGCACCAGCCGGTTCACAATCTGGCCAAAGCGGCCAATGCCTGCGATGATCACCGGGCCATGCTGATCAATCTCATCTGCGGGGCGGGCCTCGCTTGTTTCTGGGTTGCGCTGGGCCAGCCAGCCATAAAGCAAAAACAACAGCGGTGTGATCAGCATCGACAGCGCAACGATCAGCAGCAGCTTATCGGCCAAATCTGTGGGGATCACATTCTGTTGCACCGAAAACGACAGCAACACGAAGCCAAATTCGCCCGCCTGCGCCAAGCTGAGCGTGAACAGCCATTGTTCGCGCCCTTTCAGCCTGAACGCACGACCCAAGACATATAAAATGCCCCCCTTAAGGCCGATCAAGGCAAATGTCAGGCCCAACAAGGTCAGTGGATCGGCCCAAAGCGTGTTGAAATTGATACCCGATCCCACAGTGATAAAAAACAGCCCCAGCAACAGGCCCTTGAATGGTTCGATATCGCCCTCAAGCTCGTGGCGAAATTCGCTGCTGGCCAGCACCACACCGGCCAAAAAGGCGCCCAAGGCGGGCGACAGGCCCACAAGCTGCATCAAAAAGGCAATGCCCAGCACGATCATCAGGGCAAGGGCTGTGTACATTTCGCGCAGCCGCGCGTGGTGGATATAGGCAAAAATCGGACGGGTCAGGTAGATGCCGGCCAAGATCACCGCCGCGACAGCCGCCAATGTGACCAAGGTCACGCCCCATCCCGGCAGCCCCTCGACCAGCGACATACCATGCCCATGCCCCTCTGCCTGCGCCAGATCCGAGGGGCGCTGTATGGCGCCATCGGGCGCCAACTGCGGCACGCGGGGCAGGGCCAGCAAGGGCAGCAGCGCCAAAATCGGGATCACGGCGATGTCTTGCATCAGCAGCACGGAAAAAGCAGATCGCCCGCCGCCAGTTTGAATAAGCCCCTTTTCGCTGAGGGTTTGCAGCACAATCGCGGTCGAGCTGAGCGCCACCACCAGCCCCACCGCCAGCGCAACCGACCAATAAAGCCCCAAGACCAGCATGGCGCCGCCCATGACGGCCAGCGTTGTCAGGGCAATTTGCAGCCCCCCCAGCCCCAGCAATTTGTGCCGCATATCCCACAGCGCACGCGGTTCTAGTTCCAGACCGATCAGAAACAGCATCATCACAACGCCGAATTCGGCAAAATGCTGCAGATCTTGCACATTATCGCCCACCAGCCCCAGCACAGGCCCAATCACGATACCCGCGGCCAAATATCCCAAAACCGAACCCAGCCCCAGCCGTGCGGCCAAGGGCACAGCGATCACGGCGGCGGCCAAGTAAATGGTGGCGTGCAGCAAAAATTCTTGCAAAATGGGGCTCCCTTTGGGGTGTTTGGCCGGTATTTCAACTACATACGCAGGGGTCTACTTGGGTCGATATGCAAAAGCCGCGTCAATGTGCTGCGGCGGGGCTGTCGTGAAAAATGGCCGAAATGCGGGCGCTGGGCCTAGCCGCGCGGCATTTTCAAAACAATCGAGCGCCCACTTTTGACATAGCGCAGCTCGGTCGCGTCGATCGCGGCCACGCGGCCACCATCAAGATTGTCGCCCACCTGAACCTTGCGGTAGCGGCCATTGCTCATGCGGATCAGCGCGCTGCGGCTTGCGGCTTTGCCGTAAACCCCAATCAGGTTCATCTGGCCCAAGTTCAGCACATTTCGCACCGTGGCCTCGCGCGCGACGGTGTTTGATGTGGGGCCAGAGGGGGCGATGGTGGCCTGTGGCGCCGGGGTGCTGTCTGTTTCGGTGTTGCGGGCGGCATTGGGCGGCGGGCTAAGCAGCGCTTGCTGCACCGCGCGGTCAATGGTGTTGGGGCGCACCTGCGGCTTTAGCGATTGGGCAATGGCCAAGGCGCTGGCCG
>RFQY01000217.1 GCA_009924775.1 Paracoccaceae bacterium
CCCGGCCTTGCGCTTGGCCAAAAAGGCCGCGGCGCAGGGTGGCAATTGCCTCGCCGTAATGGCCGCGGATCGAGGGGTCGCGAATGGTTTTGATCCGCTCGCGCAGGGCCTTATCCAGTTTGGCGCGGCGTTCGGGGCTGTCAAAATTCTGCGCTTCGGTTTCACGCGCCCACAAAACCTGCACCATCGGCAGGGCTTGGTCTAGCACGGCTTGCATGGCCTTGGGGCCGCTGGCGCGGATCAAATCATCGGGGTCTTGGCCCTGTGGCAAAATCGCAAAGCGCAACGATTTGCCCGCCTCAAGCAAGGGCAAGGCCAAATCCACCACCCGATGGCCCGCCCGAATGCCTGCCTTATCGCCATCCAAGGCCACAATCGGCTCGTCTGCGATGCGCCAAAGCAGGCGCAGCTGGTCTTCTGTAACCGCTGTGCCCAAGGGCGCCACAGCCGCCTCAAAACCTGCAACGGCAAGGGCGATCACATCCATATAGCCCTCGGCCACGATCAGGGGCAGGCCCTTGCCAGCCGCCTCGCGGGCGGGGGCGTGGTTATAAAGGCTGCGGCCTTTATCAAACAGCTCGGTTTCTGGCCCATTGAGGTATTTCGCCCGGGCGTTCGGGTCCATCGCACGGCCACCAAAGGAAATGCAGCGCCCCCGCCCATCGCGAATGGGAAACATGATGCGGCCACGAAACCGGTCATAGGGCGCGCGCCCGTCATCGGGGCGCGCAGCCAGCCCCGCATCGATGATCATCTGCGCCTCGACCCCTTTGCCCGTCAGGTGGGCAAACAGCGCATTGCCTTCGGGGGCAAAACCAATTTCAAACCGCTCTAGCGCATCGGCACCAAGACCACGGCGTTGCAAATAGTCGCGCGCAGGCCCCGCCGCCTGTTGCTGCAGCGACATCCGGTAAAACCGCACCGCTTGTTCTAGTACCTCGGCCAAAGCGGCGCGACGGTCGGTTTTTTGTTGGGCTTGCGGGTCGCGGGCTGGCATCGGCATGCCAACCTCGCGCGCCAAAATCTCGACCGCTTCGATGAAAGAAACATTCTCGGTTTCTTTCACAAACGCGATGGCATCCCCTTTGGCCTGACAGCCAAAACAGTAATAAAACCCCTTGCGATCATCGACATGAAAGCTGGCGGTCTTTTCGTGGTGAAAGGGGCACGGCGCCCACATATCGCCCTTGCCTTGGTTTGATTTGCGCGTATCCCAAATAACTTTGCGCCCCACCACCTGTGACAGGCTGGTGCGTCCGCGCAATTCATCAAGGAATCCGGGTGGCAATGACATGCCCCCTTATCCGCCATTTCCCGCCCCATGAAAAGGGCCCGCGCCGCTGTGGGCGGGGGCGGGGGCGCATCAGCTGCGCGCTGCCACCGCCTGCATGGCGGATTTCAAATCATGCACCAATGTGCCCGCCATCGAGCGAAACACCATGATCTGATAGCAGTGCACGGCGCTGCGGGTGATGGCCGCGCTCATGTGAAACAGCTCGGTGCGGGCGGTATCGCCCACCGCAAACTGGCTGTCGCGCAAATCCAAGGGCGTCAGCCGGGCCAAAACGGCCGCCGCTTGCGGCCCCTCCAGCGCCACAACCGCCCAAGCATCGCTTTGATCGCTGAGCGCCGCATGGGCGCCCAAACTGTCGCTTGGCGGGCAACCAATCAGCATCGCATGGCTATGGCCAAACCATTGCAGCTGGCAACCCTGCCCCTGAACCACCTTGCCCGGGCCCGGCCATGACAGCCCATGCGCCGCCGCCAGCGCGGCCCCCAAACGGGCATCCATACCTTTGAAAGGCGCCACAAGCGCCATGGGCTGGCCCAGCACCTCGCGCGCCTGAACCTGCCCCACTTCCAAGGGCAACAGCCCCTCGCAGGGGGATTTTGCAATCAGCTCAGCCACGGGCGCGCCCTCCATCCGGGTCAAAAAACACAGGGTTCACCACCTTGCAGGTGGTTTTGACATTGCGCACATGGTCCACCATCTGCACCTCTTCGCCCAAGCGCGCCCTGCCATTGCGCAAAAAGCCAAGGCCGATAAAATGGCCCAAACTGGGCGAATATGCCACCGAGGTGATATAGCCCTGATCATTGGCGCTGATGGCCGCATCGCCTGAATTAAACAAATGCGCCCCCGCTGTTAGCTGGCTGGCATTGCCCAGCGCCATCAAACCCACCAATTGCTCGCGCTCGGGGCCAGACAGGCCCGGCCGGTCTGCCATGGTTTGGCCGATGCAGTCTTTCTTGCGGCTGACCATTTTTTCCAGACCCACGTCAAAGGCGGTGGTGCGGCCATGAATTTCGGAATGGGTGATAAAGCCCTTTTCCACCCGCAGCACGTTCAATGCCTCCATCCCATAGGCACCGCCGCCCATCTCTTCGGCGCGCGCCACCAACAGCCGAAACAGGCTGTCGCCATAGCGTGCAGGAACGGCCAGTTCATAGGCATGTTCGCCACTGAACGAGATACGGAACAGGCGCCCCGAAACCCCCAGCAAAGACACCGCGCCACAGCCCATGAAGGGAAAACTGCTGTCATCGATCGGGGCCTCTAACAGCCCATTCAAAAGCGCACGCGCCTTGGGCCCGGCCACGGCAAATTGCGCCCATTGCTCGGTGACCGAGGCAAAGCGCACGTCCAGATCCGGGCGCAAAGCTTGGGTGACAAATTCCAGATGCTTCATCACCTGCCCCGCCGCGGCGGTTGTGGTGGTCATCACAAAATGCGTCTCGGCCAGCCGTGCGGTGGTGCCATCATCCATCACATGGCCATCCTCGCGCAGCATCAAACCGTACCGCGCACGCCCAACTTTCAGCGTCGAGAAGGTATTGGTATACACGAAATCCAGCAAAGCGCCCGCATCAGGGCCTTGGATGTCAATCTTGCCCAAGGTTGACACATCGCACACCCCCACAGCTTGGTGCACATGCGCCACCTCGCGGTCACACGAATGGCGCCAATGGGTTTCGCCTGCGCGCGGGAAATAGCTGGGCCGGTACCATAGGCCCACAGCAATCATCGGTGCACCCATCTCTAGGCTGGCGGCATGGCTGGTTGTCAGCCGCTCGGGGGCAAAGCCCTTGCCCTGCGCCCCCGCCCCCATCGCCGCAATCGGCACGGGCACATAAGGCGGGCGGAACGTGGTGGTGCCGGTTTCTGGAATGCCACGCCCGGTGGAATCGGCCAAAATGGCCAAGGCCGCCACGTTCGAGTTTTTCCCCTGATCCGTGGCCATCCCTTGGGTGGTGTAGCGCTTCATATGCTCGACCGAGCGGAAATTTTCCTGCGCGGCTTGGCGCACGTCCTTAACCGTGACGTCGTTTTGAAAATCCAGCCACGCCCGGCCCTTGCCCGGCACCGCCCAAAGCGGCGCCAAGCGATAGGGCGCATCCTCGGCCTGGGGCAGCACGATGTCGGGCATATCCACACCCAGCGCCCGCGCAGCCGCATGCGCGGCCATCAGCCCACCCTCAAGGGCCGCGTGGGTCGACATCTGGCCCGCACAGCAGCCCGCCGCATGCATCCCCGGCACCGCCCCCGCACGCGGAACGAAACTGGCCAAATCCTCGCGCCATTCGGGCCTGCCATTCATATGGCAGCTCAGATGCACGCTGGGGTTCCACCCCCCCGACATGGCCAAACAATCGGTGCTGATTTTTTCTTGCCCCTTGGGGCCCTGAAGCGTGATCGCCTCTAACCCCTTGCCCCCATGGGCATCGCAGACCACAAAGCCGGGGTAAAACGGCACATCCAAATCGGTCGTGGCATCGGCGCGTGCATCGATCAGGGCTGCAACATGCACGCCCGCCGCCAGCAAATCTGCGGCGGTTTTATGCGCATCGTCGTTGTTGCCAAACACCGTCACCGCGCGCCCCGGTGCCACCGCCCAGCGGTTGACATAGGCGCGCACAGCGCCCGCCGTCATGACACCGGGCCGATCATTGTTGCGAAATGCCACGGGCCGCTCTAGCGCCCCGGCGGCCAGCACGCTTTGGCGCGCCACAATGCGCCAAAAACACGCGCGCGCCCCGCCCGCCTTGCGTGCCACCGTCTCTGGCAACTGCTCTAGCGCGCCAAATGTGCCCCCATCATAGGCCCCGGTGACCGTGGTACGCAGCAAAATGCGCACATTCGGCATGGCGCCCAACTCGGCCGCCAGCCCC
>RFQY01000218.1 GCA_009924775.1 Paracoccaceae bacterium
GTGATTGATTGCGGCAACTCGGGCACCGGGGTGCGGCTGATCATGGGGGCGATGGCCACCACCGGCATCAGCGCCACTTTTACCGGCGATGCCAGCCTGAACAAACGCCCCATGGCGCGCGTGACAGACCCGCTGGCGCTGTTTGGCGCGCAGGCCCATGGCCGCAGCGGTGGCCGTTTGCCAATGACGCTTGTTGGCGCGGCCAACCCAGTTCCGGTGCGCTATGTTGTGCCCGTGCCTTCGGCGCAGGTGAAATCGGCGGTGCTGTTGGCGGGGCTGAATGCGCCCGGCCAGACCGTTGTGATCGAAAAAGAGGCCACCCGCGACCATACCGAACGGATGCTGGCGGGCTTTGGCGCCACAATCACCACCGAAGACAGCCCCGAAGGCCGGGTGATCACGCTGACGGGCCAGCCCGAATTGCGCGCCCAAACCATCGCTGTGCCGCGCGATCCATCCTCGGCGGCTTTTCCGGTTTGCGCGGCCCTTATCGTGCCCGGTTCCGATGTTTTGGTGCCCAATATCGGCCTAAACCCCACCCGCGCGGGCCTGTTTTACACCCTGCAAGAGATGGGCGCAGACCTGACGTTTGAAAATATGCGCGAAGAGGGCGGCGAGCCTGTGGCCGATCTGCGCGCGCGCTATTCGCCCGAAATGCGCGGCATCAGCGTGCCGCCCGAACGCGCCGCCAGCATGATCGATGAATACCCCATTTTGTCGGTCGTGGCGGCCAATGCGCAAGGTGTGACCGACATGCAGGGCGTGCGCGAATTGCGGGTGAAGGAATCAGATCGCATCGCCGCGATGGCCGCAGGGCTGCGCGCCGCGGGCGTCACGGTCGAGGATGGGCCAGATTGGTGGCGCGTTACGGGCCTTGGCGCCGGTGCCGTGCCCGGTGGGGCTGTGGCCGAAACCCATCTGGATCATCGCATCGCGATGTCATTTTTGATTTTGGGCATGGCCAGCCAAAACCCAATGCAAATTGACGATGGCAGCCCCATTGCCACCTCGTTTCCAATTTTTGAAAGCCTGATGACAGGCCTAGGCGCCGATCTGGCCACGATTTGACCCAATCGCCAAGGAAGAATTTATGCGCTTTACCATTGCCATTGACGGGCCTGCCGCCGCGGGCAAGGGCACCATTTCCAAGGCTGTCGCGCAGCATTTCGGCTTTGCCCATCTAGACACCGGGTTGTTGTATCGCGCGGTGGGGGCGCAGATGCTGGCGGGTGTGGCGCCGATCGAGGCCGCGCAAACCCTGCAGGCCGATGCGCTGGATCCGGCCAAGCTGCGCACCGCCGACGTGGCGCAGGCCGCCTCGAAAGTGGCCGCGATCCCCGAAGTGCGCGCCGCCTTGGTGGATTTTCAACGCGCTTTCGCCAGCCGTGCGGGCGGCGCAGTGCTGGATGGGCGCGATATTGGCACAGTCATCTGCCCCGAGGCCGAGGCCAAGCTGTTTGTCACAGCCACCCCCGAGGTGCGCGCCACCCGCAGGCATTTGGAATTGGTCGCAGGCGGCAGCAGCACCGATTACGCCACCGTTTTGGCCGATGTCAAAGAACGCGACGCGCGCGATATGAACCGCGCCGACGCCCCGCTGCGCCCGGCCAGCGATGCCCATATTCTAGATACATCGCAGCTTAGCATTGCGCAGGCCATCGCACAGGCCATCGCCGCCATCACCAGCAAACAAAAGGGGTAAACCATGGCACGACCCAGCCGCACCATTGGCACCGATACCGTTTCTGCCATCGGCATTGGCGCCATGTCATTTGCCGATTTTTATGGCCCCACCACCGAAGAAAACAGTTACGCCATTCTGGATGCTGCGGCTGAATTGGGGGTCAACCACATCGACACCTCGAATATTTACGGCATGGGGCGCAGCGAAACCGCCATTGGCGCATGGTTGGCCGCCAACCCAGATCAACGGGCAAAGATGCATATCGCCACCAAGGGCGGCATTACCCGCGACGAAAACAACACCCGCTGTTTTCGCAACGATCTGGCCCATCTTGAGGCCGAGCTAGACAAAAGCTTGGCCCGGATGGGGGTGGACTATGTCGATTTGTACTATATCCACCGCCGGCAGGCCGAACGCCCCATCGAAGAGGCCACCGAGGCGCTGGCTGCGCTGGTGGCCAAGGGCAAAACCCGCGCCATCGGGTTTTCGGAAATCGCCCCCAGCTCGCTGCGGCGGGCGCATGCGGTGCATCCGGTGGCCGCTGTGCAATCGGAATATTCGCTGGCCACGCGGTTTGCCGAATTGGGCTTGGTGCAGACCTGCGCCGAACTGGGCACCACATTGGTGGCGTTTTCACCCGTGGGGCGCACCCTGCTGACCGACCGGCCCGTTACCACTGCGCGGCTGGCAGAGATGCCTTTTTTGCAAAGCAACCCGCGCTTTCAACCGCCCAATCTGGCCGCCAATATCGCCCAAACCGGCCAATTCCGCGCGCTGGCGGCCGACATGGGCCAGCCCGCCGCCGCCTTGGCCATTGCGTGGCTTTTGGCCCAAGGCCCCCATGTTCTGCCCATTCCCGGCACACGGTCGGTGGCGCATTTTCGCGAATTGGTGCAAGGTGCGCAGCTACAGCTTAGCCCCGAAGATCTGGCGCACATCGCACAGGTCTTGCCGGTGGGCTGGGCGCATGGCGACCGCTATTCAGCCGAACAATGGGTGGGCCCCGAGCGGTTTTGCTGATCGCCCCAAACCGGGCAGTTGCGCCTTGCTTTATGCGCAATTTGCCCCTATAGCCCCCCTGTCGAAACGGCAAACGCGCCGCAAGGGCAAAAGGCAGAGCAGGGTCGGTGCCATCCGGCCCCTTTTGTTTTGCGGCGGCCAAGTGACCAACCCCAAGACCGGCGGAGACAACCGCACGGCCAGAAACACATAGTAAAGGACTGATGCCACATGGCGAATACGATGGACGAGTTTGAAGCACTCTTGAATGAAAGCTTCGAAATGGACACCCCCGAAGAGGGTTCGGTTGTCAAAGGCAAGGTTATCGCAATCGAAGCGGGCCAAGCCATCATCGACGTAGGCTACAAAATGGAAGGCCGCGTTGATCTGAAAGAATTTGCAAACCCCGGCGAAGCACCCGAAATTGCTGTTGGTGACGAGGTAGAAGTTTACCTGCGTTCCGCAGAAAACGCCCGTGGCGAAGCTGTCATTTCCCGCGAAATGGCCCGCCGCGAAGAAGCATGGGATCGCCTGGAAAAAGCCTATGCCGATGATGCGCGCGTCGAAGGCGCCATCTTTGGCCGCGTCAAAGGCGGCTTTACCGTGGATCTGGGCGGCGCCGTTGCCTTCCTGCCCGGCAGCCAAGTTGACGTGCGCCCCGTGCGCGACGCCGGCCCGCTGATGGGCCTGAAGCAGCCCTTCCAGATTTTGAAAATGGATCGCCGCCGTGGCAACATCGTTGTGTCGCGCCGCGCCATTTTGGAAGAAAGCCGCGCCGAGCAGCGCGCCGAGGTCATCGGCCAGCTGTCCGAAGGCGATACCGTGGATGGTGTGGTGAAAAACATCACCGAATACGGTGCATTTGTGGATCTGGGCGGCGTTGACGGCCTGCTGCACGTGACCGACATGGCATGGCGCCGTGTGAACCACCCCAGCGAGATCCTGACCATCGGCGAAACCATCAAGGTGCAGGTGATCAAGATCAACAAAGACACCCACCGCATCAGCCTGGGCATGAAGCAGCTGCAAGAAGATCCGTGGGATCTGGTGGCCGCGAAATACCCGCTCAGCTCGGTGCATCAGGGCCGCGTGACCAATATCACCGATTACGGCGCGTTCGTCGAACTGGAGCCCGGTGTAGAAGGTTTGGTCCACGTGTCCGAAATGTCTTGGACCAAGAAAAACGTCCACCCCGGCAAAATCGTTTCGACCAGCCAAGAAGTGGAAGTTATGGTTCTGGAAATCGACGCCTCCAAGCGCCGCGTTTCGCTGGGCCTGAAACAGACCATGCGCAACCCATGGGAAGTGTTTGCTGAAACCCACCCCGAGGGCACCGAAGTAGAAGGTGAAGTGAAAAACATCACCGAATTCGGCCTGTTCATCGGCCTGCCGGGCGATATCGACGGCATGGTGCACCTGTCCGACCTGTCGTGGGACGAGCGCGGTGAAGACGCGAT
>RFQY01000219.1 GCA_009924775.1 Paracoccaceae bacterium
AACTATATTCTGCAATACCCCCGTGTGGGCAACGTGGTTCTGCAAAACAAGAGGTTGCGAAAATGCCGGTTCGTTTGGACGCGACGGATAGGAAAATTCTGCGCGAGATGCAGCGCGATGCTGGCCAGTCTTTGGATGAAATTGCCCGCAAAGTGGGCTCGTCGAAAACGCCTGTTTGGAACCGGATTCGCAAAATGCGCGAGGCGGGGGTCATGGGGGCGCAGACGGTGATTTTGGACGCCGAAAAGCTGGGGTTTGATGCGTGTTTTTTCGTGCTGATCCGCACGTCGGAACACGAGGCAGACTGGCAGGCGCGGTTCTTACACGCGCTGCAAAACCGCCCCGAGGTGATGGAGGCGCACCGTCTGGCCGGTGATATCGATTATATTCTCAAGGTGCGGGTGGCCAATGCCCGGGCTTATGATGCCTTTTACCAAGCGCTGATTTCCGAGGTCAAAGTGCACAATGTCACGGCGCTGTTGTCGATGGAGGAAATCAAATCCACCACGGAATTGCCGCTGTAAAACGAGAACGGGCGCTGGCCAAGGCGCTGAAAAACAGGCAGAATGCGCGCATGCGGGCAGATCGGTTTTTTCCTCGCGCGGCTTTTGCGCTTTATCTTGTTGTGGTGGCAGGGGCCGCCGCTGCGGTATGGAACTATGGGTATTTGCGCGCGCTTGACCAACTGGCCCAGCGCGGCGAGGCCGATTTGTCATTGGCCGCTGATCGCCTGACAGGCCAATTACAGCTTTACCAGCAGCTGGCGGTTTTGATGGCCGATCACCCGGCGTTGATGGGCCAGGGGGCGAAGGCCTTGTTGCAGGCGGCGGCCGATAAAACCGCTGCGCTGGATATGATGTTGGTCAATCGCCAAGGGCGGGTGCTGGCCAGCGCCAATGGGATTATTGGGCCGGATGTGGCGCAGACGCGCTATTTTCAGCGCGCCCTGCAGGGCGCCTTGGGCGAGGCACATGGGGTGATTGCCGATGCCGCCTTGCGCGCCTATTACTTTGCCGCGCCGCGCTTTGACGCCAGTGGCGCGGTGTCTGGGGCGTTGGTTGTTGTGGCCAATATTGACCGGGTCGAGGCCGAATGGCGCGGCGGGCGCCCGGTGGTGTTTTTCACCGACCGCAGCGGCGAGGTGTTTATCTCGAACCGCTCCGAGCTGTTGTTTTGGCGCCAAGAGGGGCAGGGGCTGCGCCCGCACCATGACAGCACGCTAGATTTCGAACTGCGCCAAGTGGGCCCTCATAATATTTGGGTGGAAAACTGGTCGCCCTATGTGCCGGGCCATGCGCTGCATTTGCAACGCGATCTGCCGGTGATTGGGATGGTGGCGCAGGCCTTGGTCGATGTCAGCCCGGCGTGGCGGTTGGCGGCGTTGCAAGCTGCGGCATTGGCGGCACTTTTGGTGGCCTTTGGGGTATTGCTTTTTTGGTTGACCGGGCGGCGGCGCGTTTTGGCGCAGGCCAATGCCCGGCTCGAGGGGCGGGTGGCCGAACGCACGGCAGAACTGAGCGAAACCAATGCGCAGCTGTTGCGCGAGGTGGCCGAAAGGATCGCCGCCGAAGCGGCGCTGAAAAAGGCGCAAAGCGATTTGGTGCAGGCCGGCAAACTTACGGCGCTTGGGCAAATGAGCGCGGGCATCAGCCATGAATTGAACCAGCCTTTGATGGCCATCCAGCAATATGCCGAAAATGGTGCGATGGTGTTAGAGCGGGGCAAGCCCGAATTGGCTGCTGAAAATTTGGGCCGTATTTCGGCCTTGGCGGCGCGGGCGGCGCGGATCATCAAAAACCTGCGTGCCTTTGCGCGCAACGAGGCCGAACCGATGGGCCGGGTGGATATTGTGGCGGTGGTGGAAACCGCGCTGGATTTGTTGGCGCCACGCCTGCGCCAAGACGCGATCTTGGTCAATTGGCATCGCCCCTCGGGGCCTATATGGGTGCGCGGGGGCGAGGTGCGGCTGGGCCAAGTGCTGGTGAATTTGCTGGGCAATGCCGCCGATGCCATGGCCGATGCCACGCTGCGGCGCATTACCATATCGGTTGTGGATGGCAGCCCCGTGCGGTTGCGTATCGCCGATACGGGCCCGGGTATCGAAGAGCCCGACAAAATCTTTGATCCCTTCTACACCACCAAGGCCGTGGGCGCCGCGCAGGGCATGGGGCTGGGGCTGTCGATCTCTTATGGTTTGGTGCAAAGCTTTGGGGGAAAAATCCGTGGCGCCAACGGCCCTGACGGGGCAGAATTTACCGTAGAGTTAGAGCCATGGAACGAGGAAAAAGCGGCATGAGCCTGCACAAGGTTTTGGTGGTTGATGATGATGCAGCCGTGCGTGCGGCCTTGGTTCAAACGCTGGAATTGGCCAATCTGCAGCCCATTTCCGCGGGCAGTTTCATCGAGGCCAAAGATCACATCTGCGCCAGTTTTGAGGGGGTTATCTTATCAGATATCCGCATGCCGGGGCGCGATGGGTTTCATTTGTTGGGCTTTGCGCATGGCATCGATTCCGAATTGCCGGTGATCTTGCTGACCGGCGAGGGCGACATTCCCATGGCGGTGCGCGCCATGGGGCAGGGCGCTTTTGGGTTTTTGGAAAAACCATGCCCACCCGCCGACCTGCTGGCCGAGGTCGAGCGGGCGTTGAAAACCCGGGCATTGGTATTGGAAAATCGGCTGTTGAAGGCCCAGCTTGAAGCGGGCGATCCTGCGGCGCGCTTGCTTTTTGGCACCTCCGCACAGGCCGATGCCCTGCGCGCACGGGTGCGTATGGTGGCCCAAACCCAAGCCGAAGTTTTGGTGTGTGGCCCGCCCGGTAGCGGAATTTCGAAAGTGGCCGAGGTGGTGCATCTGTGTTCGGCCTATGCCAAGGGCCCGTTCGTGAAACGCGCCGCCGCCGGGCTTGACCCGGAAACATTTGCAGATGCCTGCCTGCATGCCGCCGGTGGGGCGCTGTTTTTGGATGAATTGGCCAATCTGCCACCTGAAACCCAATTTCACGTGCTTGATCGGCTGGAAACGGGCCTGCCAACCCGGCTGATTGCGGGGGCCAGCACCGATTTGGAACAGGCGGTAGCCGATGGCCGGGTCATGCCCGACCTTTTTTATCGCCTCGATGTGATGCGCGTGCGCATTCCCGCCTTGGCCGAACGGCCCGAAGATATTCCCGTGCTGTTTCGCCATTATGTGGCGCAAGCCTGCGAGCAGGCGGGGCTTCGGGCGCCCGAAATCACGCCGCAGGTGATCGCCGGGCTTATGGCGCGCGATTGGCCTGGCAATGCCCGGGCGCTGATGAGCGCGGCCATGCGCTTTGCCCTTGGGCTGTCGGTCGAGCAAGACCGCGCCGATACCGATCTGGGCTTGGCCGATCAAATGGCGCGGGTTGAACGCTCGCTCTTGATCGCGGCGCTCAGCCGGGCCGAGGGGCGCGCGGCCTTGGCAGCCGAGCGGCTGAAGCTGCCGCGCAAAACATTTTACGATAAATTGGCCCGCTATGGGCTGCGGCCCGATGATTTTCGCTAGGCGCGCGCGGGCATACGCAGATGTCACCAAGGCTGCCCGATATCGTGCTTTTCCACCGCGCGAACATGGGTTAAGCCCAGTGCCATGGAATTAATTGTCCGCGATCTTGCTGTGGCCCGTGGGGGTGTGCCGGTGCTGGAAGGCGTCGGTTTTCAGCTGTCTGCTGGTGAGGCGCTGGTTTTGCGGGGGCCCAATGGGGCGGGCAAAACCACGCTGTTGCGCACCTTAGCCGGGTTGCAGCCGCCCTTGGCGGGCCATATCGGGCTGGACCGCGAAGCCATGGCCTATGCCGGCCATGCCGATGGCATCAAAGCCACGCTAAGCGTGCGGGAAAACCTGGAATTTTGGGCGCGCGTTTTTGGCACCCAAAGGGTAGAGGCGGCTTTAGCGGCCTTCAACCTGCAGCCCTTGGCGGCCCGCGCTGCGGGCAATTTATCGGCCGGGCAAAAGCGGCGGTTAGGGCTGGCGCGTATGGTGGTTACGGGGCGCCCTGTGTGGGTGTTAGACGAACCCACCGTATCGTTAGATGTGGATGCGGTGGCCATGTTTGCCAGTGCCGTTCGGGCGCATCTGGCCCAAGGGGGAATGGCGCTTTTGGCCACGCATATCGATTT
>RFQY01000220.1 GCA_009924775.1 Paracoccaceae bacterium
CCGCTTGCATCGCCCAGGTGAACACCGCGTTCAGCGCACCGCGATGGGTTTGCACCACGCCTTTTGGCTGGCCCGTGGTGCCCGAGGAATACATGATGGCAAAATCATCGTCCGTGCCAATCGGCGTGACATCGGGCAGGGGGGCGGGGCGGCCATCGGCCAGGTTTGTGCTGATCTTGTGGGTGCAAAGCGGCTCACCATCGCGCACGCCGATCAGTGGCAGGGCGGCGCACTCGGCTTGGGCTTGCAGCCGCTCGGCCCGTGGACCATCGGCAAAAACCAAGGCAGGCTGGCTGTCGGACAGGGCATAGGCCAGTTCCGGGCCCGTCCACCAGGCGTTCAAGAACACCACCACCCCACCTGCGGCGCTGATGGCCATGATCAACATCAACAATTCGGGGTAATTGCGCATGGCAATCGCCACGCGTTGGCCGGGCTTTAGCCCATAGTCGTGGCGCAGTGCATAGGCCAAGCGGTACACTTGGGTGCAAAACGCGCCATAGCTCAGGCGTTCATCGCCATAGACCAAATATTCGGCCGCGCCATCCTCGTGGGCGGGCAGGGCGGCGTGCAACAGCGCGGGCACGCTGGGGGGGATGTTTTTGAACACCTTATAGCGGATGCCGCGAATCTCGGTCTGGGTCACTTCGAACAGCGGTTGGGTGGCCACAACATGCGCTGCGGCTTGCTGAAAACTTAACCCAGCCATGCCAATGGCCACGATGGGCGGCGCTGGGGCCGCGTGTTTGGTGCGTGTCGCATGATGTCCTCCCTGCGCTCAGGCTAGGACGGATCGCGCTGTCAAACAATACCGCAGAACGGAAAACTGTTTCGCATGATCAGGCTGTGCTGGGGCGCTCGTTTGGGGCCGTGCGTGGCCGCACCAGCGATAGGCCCAGCACCATCAGCGCGATGGCCAGCGCCAAGGCGGGCGTGGCGGGTTCGTTCAAAAACACGATGGCAAAGGTGATCCCTGACAGCGTCACCACATAGCTGACTTGGGTGGCAAACACGGCACCGGCCTTGCCAATCATCCAGATCAGCCCAAAATAGGCGCCCATGTGCAACAGGGTGATCGCCAACAAGGCCCAGCGGCCCGTGTCCAGCGGCCAAGGCGCCACCGCCACCCCCGGCAGCAGGGCCAGCGGGGCGCTAAGCACGAAAGCCCCCCATGACAGGCCACAAAGTGTCGAAAGCGGGTCCAGCTGCGGCAGGCGCAGCTTGTCGATACAGACATTTTCCAGCGCATAGCTCAGCGTGCTGGCGATGGGCAGCAACACCCACAGCCATGCGGCACCGCTGGGCAGGCTGCCCGCCGGGGCCACCAAAACCACGATCGCAGCAAAGCCACACAGCAGGCCCAGGACCCGCCTTGGGCTTGGCCGGTCTATGCCGGCAAGGCTGGCCACCACCAGCGTGACCATGGGGATGCCAGCCAAGATCACAGAAAGCACGCTAGAGGGTAGATGCCGCGCCGCCAAATAGCCCATTGGATGCGGCAGCGCCGTGCCCAGCAGCCCCAGCAGAAGATAAAAGCCAATATAGGCCCGCCCCAAGGGCAACCGCCGCCCCTGCACAACCAACACCGCGCTCAGAACAACAGACAAAATCAAGCATTGCCAAATGGTGGCGCCGATGGGGTGAATATCGCCCGCCATGGCAATTTTGCTTAGCGGTGTGGTGGCCCCCCACGCCATGCCGACCCCCAGCATGGTCGCCCAAAGAAGGGGGCGCGCCGGTGCTGGCCCAAGTGTGCGTTGGTGCATTTTGCGCCTTTCATAGGTTGCAATGCGGCCCTGATCACCTGTGCCCGAGGTGGGCTAACAGTGGCGCATTTCGCCCCTAAGGCAAGCCCAAAACACCCTCGATCTTGCCCGCATAGTTTTTTTGCGATCCGCCGTTTGCATGCTTGCCCCCGCCGCAGCTTTTGGCCATCGTGCGCGGATCTGGCATGGCTGCGTTTGGGCAGGAATTGCCGGCACGAAACCTTGTTGGGAACAGGACGAAAAATGGAAAAGACTGTTGTAAACAGCTGGAATGAATGGGACCCGTTGAAACATGTCATCGTGGGCCGGGCCGATGATTGCCATATTCCCCCAGAAGAACCCGCGCTTGATGCCAAAGTACCCGAAGACAGCGATATGCGCGGCCAATGGGGGCGGCGCCCGCAAGAAACCATCGATCGCGCCAATGAATTGCTGGATGCCTTTGCCAAACAGCTGACAGATCGTGGCATTCGCGTCGATCGGCCGACCCCGATCGACCATTCCTTGCCGGTGACCACACCCGATTTCCACACCGACAGCCAATTTGGCTGCATGCCGCCGCGCGATGTTTTGTTGACGGTGGGTTCGGAAATGCTAGAGGCCACCATGTCGTATCGCTGCCGGTGGTTTGAATATCTGAACTACCGCCCGTTGATGCAGCAATATTTCAACGAAGACCCGAATTTCCGGCACGAATGCGCCCCCAAGCCGCGGCTTACAAATGCCGATTACCGCCCAGATTACCTGAGCGAGAAAATCGGCATCGAAAAGCGTCTGGAATGGACCGCGCAGAAATTCTTTGTCACAACCGAAGAAGAGCCGCTGTTTGATGCCGCCGACGTGCTGCGCTTTGGCCGCGATTTGGTGGTGCAGCATGGGTTTACCACCAACTTGAAAGGGATCGAGTGGCTGCGCCGCCACTTCCCCGAGCATCGCGTACATGCGGTCAACTTCCCCGGCGATCCCTATCCCATCCATATCGATGCCACCTTCACACCGCTGCGCCCGGGGCTGATTTTGAACAACCCCCGCCGCCGCTTGCCCGATGAACAGCGCCAGATGTTTGAACGCAATGGCTGGGATATTGTCGATGCCGCCCAGCCCGCGCATAACGCCCCGCCGCCCTTGTGCTATTCCAGCGTTTGGTTGTCGATGAATGTGCTGGTGCTTGACCCGAAAACTGTCTGCGTCGAGAAATCAGAAGTGTATCAAGCCGAACAGATGGACAAACTGGGCATGGAGGTGGTCGAGGTAGAGCTGCGCGATGCCTATGCCTTTGGCGGGGGGCTGCATTGCTGCACCGCCGATGTTTACCGCGAAGGCACCTGCGAGGATTATTTCCCGCATCTTTCCTAAAGCGCGCCAAATCCGGTCATGGGCCAGCGCACCGCATTGGGTGTGGCTGGCCCATTTCGTTTAAAAGCTTTTCAAAAGCCGGGTTGTTTCTGGGTCCATAAACCCGGCCACGGTGGCCTCGGTTTCCAATTCAAGCGCGGTTTTCAACCCGCCTGCCGTGGCTTGGTTGAGCACCCGTTTCATCGCGCGGCAGGCCAGCGGGGGCAGGGCGGCCAGCTTGGCTGCCACCTCTTGGGCCTGATGCTGCAGATCGTCATCAGGGGCCACACGCCATGCCACGCCCAAACTGTGCAGATCGGCGGCGGCGTATCTTTCGCCTAAAAACAGCATCTCGCGGGCTTTATAGGGGCCAACGAGGCCCGGCAAAATATGGGTCACGGCACCAGTGACAAACAGGTTCAGCGAGACTTCGGGGAAAAACCCCCGCGCGCTTTCGCCCCAAATGGGAAAATCGCAATTGATCGCCCATTCAAACCCGCCGCCCACGGCCCAGCCATTGATGGCGCCCACCACAGGCTTGGCGCCAAACATAATGGCCACGGTGGCGGCCTGAATGGCATCGACCAGTTTGCGGGCCTCTTGTTCAGTTTCGGGGTGCACATGTGCATTGCGGTCATCGCCCGCGCAAAAGGCACGCCCGGCCCCGGTAAAGACGATGGCACGGGTTTCGGGGCAGGCATTGGCATCGTCAAAGGCGCGCGCCACATCCAAAATCAGCTGTAGGTTCATCGCATTCAGCGCCTTGGGGCGGTTCAGCGTGATGGTGCGCACCCCCGGTGCGGTCATGGCCGATAGCACGGTTTCATAGGTAAATGCGCTCATTCGTAGCTCCTGATCACGCGTTTGGTTTTGCCCTCGGTGCGCGGAAACGTGCCGTGCGGTTGCAGGGTAATGCGGGTGGTTGCGCCAAGGCGCTTTTTGAATTCTGCCTCGATGCGCGGCGCCAAGGTGCTGGTGTCTTGGGTATATGTTGCGGCCAATTCCACAT
>RFQY01000023.1 GCA_009924775.1 Paracoccaceae bacterium
ATGCACTTTCGACACCAAGGGGCAGGTGGCATCCACATAGATCATGTTGCGCGCTTGCGCTGCGGCGGGCACGGTTTTGGGCACCCCATGCGCCGAAAAAATAACCGGCCGATCGTTGGGGCATTCATCCAGCTCTTCCACGAAAACCGCGCCTTGGGCCTTTAGCCCATCTACCACAAATTTGTTGTGCACAATTTCGTGGCGCACAAAAACCGGCGCACCCCATTTGGCCAAAGCCATCTCAACAATCTTGATTGCGCGATCGACGCCTGCGCAAAAGCCGCGCGGGGCGGCAAGATAGATGGTGAGCGGCGGTTTAATCATTTGACGTTCCGTTCGAAGGGCCGCGTGGGCCATGGCTGTGGGGGGCGGCGATCCGCATGCCTTCATTTTGCCATGGATTTGCGCTATTAGAAACCCGCGTGCGTTGGCTTTTGTTTGGCGCGTAATTTGCACGTGGTTTAATCTCCATGATCTGTGCCATGGGGCTATGGGCTGAAAGGTGGTGTAGGTGGTTGGTGGGTTTCATGGTGTGCGGGTGACGCGCGACGAAATCGAAGAAGACGGCACGCATTGGCGCATTGTCTACAGCGTGAAAGTCACCAGTGGCGTGGTGATTGCCATTTCCAGTATGTGGCTGCTTTTTGCGCTGGTTTTGGGGCATATGCTGGTTGTTGGCATTGCTGGCGCTGTGCTGCTGGGCACGCTTTTTTCGCTGTTTCTGGTCTTGGCGGGCTATCCGGTTTTGGGCCGTGTGGCGTGGTATCTGATCAGCAATATTGCGGTCACTTTTGCGGTGTTCACCGTGCATCCCGTGGGCCATGCCGAGGCGCTTTACGTGGCGCTTTTGGGCGGGCCGTTTTTGACATTCTCGGTGCAAACCGAACGGCGCTATATCATGGTTTTGGTGCCGCTGGTTTTTGTGGTTTGGCTGGCCACGCGCTACATGGGCCACGATTATTTTGGCCCACCGCTGTTAGACGAGGGGTTTTCGGCCACCTATGTTTCGTTCTTGGTGCTGCTGACCTCGTTTTTGATCATCACCTTCGAAATGGCGATGTTTGCGTTTTTGATGCAGCGCTATGTGCGCAAGCTGTATGATTCGCGCAAAGCGGCCTTCGTGGCGAACCACGCCAAAAGCGAGTTTCTGGCCGCCATGAGCCACGAGATACGCACCCCGATGAACGGCGTGATCGGTATGGTGGAAATTTTGGGCAGCACCCCTCTAAGCGCCGATCAACAGCGCATTCTAACCACCATCCGCGACAGTTCGTTTTCGTTGCTGCGCATCATCGAAGATATTTTGGATATGTCCAAAATCGAGGCCGGAAAGCTGGCCTTGGTGAACGAGGAAACCGACCTGCTGAACACGGTGGAAGGCGTGGTAGATACGCTGCGGGCCTATGCCGATGCCAATAACGTGCGGCTGCTGTTTCATTACGATTGCACCTTGCCGCGCACGATTATGGCCGATGCCGGCCGGCTGCGCCAAATCATGCTGAATTTGCTTGGCAATGCGATCAAGTTTTCCCGCCGCCCCGCCGACGAAGCCGAAGGCCAAGTTTGCCTAGAGGTATGGCGCCGCGGCCCGGGGCAATTGCGGTTGGTTTTCCGCGACGATGGCATTGGCATTGCGCCCGAGTTTCTTGAACAGCTTTTCCAGCCCTTCCAGCAATCCGAGGCGGTGACAACCCGGCGCTATGGTGGCTCGGGGTTGGGGCTGGCCATTGTGCATCAGCTGGTCAGCAAGATGCAGGGCCAAGTGCGGGTGAAATCGGCCTTGGCCGAGGGGGCGGAATTTACCGTCGATTTGCCCATGGCCCAGCCCAGCGGCAATTTTGATATGTTGGCGGGTAATAAGGTTTGCTTTGCGGTTTATCAGGCGCCCCAGCCCACACATCCCATGTGGCAGACCTATCTTTCGGCGGGCGCAGATCGGCCGCTATTTGTGGAAACCCCCTCGGCGCTATTGGAGTTTTGTGCCCGTCATGGCAGCGCGGCGGTGGTAATCTTCGCCTCGGAACAGGGCGAGGACGATCCGTTTTTGGCACAATTGCGCCGCCAATTCCCCAATGCGCGGGTCATTGCCCTGACCCGGCGGCGCGATGCACATGTGGGCCAGTGGCAAGAGGGGCTGGTGGTGATCCAACGCTCGCCCGTTTTGCCATCCGAGCTGCGTTTCGCGCTGCGGGTGCTGGAAAATCAGCCTTTGGCAGAGGTGCCAGCCGCCCCGGCCAAGCCCGTGCCAGCCCCCACCAGCAAGCAGCATTACCGTATTTTGGTGGCCGAAGATAACGAGATCAACCAGATCGTCATTCAGCGCCAGCTCGAGGCGCTGGGCCACGATATCACGGTGGTTGAAAATGGTGCGGCCGCCATGCGGGAATGGCTGGAAGATGATTTCGACATCATTTTAACAGATTGCGATATGCCCAAGATTGATGGGTTTGAGTTGACCCAGCGCATCCGCCAAATCGAGGCGCGCCGCCCCAATTCGCCCCGCACCCCGATTATTGCCATCACCGCCAACGCCCTGTCTGGCGAAGAGGCGCGCTGCCGGGCCGTGGGGATGGATGGGTATCTTTCAAAACCTGTGAAGCTGGAAGAAATGGGCCAAATGATACAGGCTTTGGCCAGCCCCACGGGCACCTGAAAAACCAGGCCCCTGATAGATCTGGCCCCTGATAGAAATGTGAATTGTGCACACGGCTGCGCGCTGGCATCTGTTCGCTAAGATGATTGAAAAACGCACCATCATTTTTGGTCTATGTCTGTGGCTGGCTAGTCCCAGCCTTGCCGTTGCCGCAGGGGCGGGGCTGCTGCCCTACAGGTCGGCTGTTGATGTTGCGGCGGGCAAACAGATCTACGACAGCCAATGCGCTGCCTGCCATGGTGCGGCGCTGGAAGGCCAAGCCAATTGGCGCATACGCGATGAAGAGGGCTATTTGCCGGCCCCGCCCCATGATGCCACTGGCCACACATGGCACCATCCCGATGCCCAGCTGTTTGCCATCGTCAAATATGGAATCGAGGCGCTGGTGGGCAATGGCTATAAAAGCCAAATGGGCGGCTATGGCGATACGTTGAGCGACCAAGAAATTGCCCAAGTTCTGGCCTATATCAAAAGCACCTGGCCCGAACCGGTGATCGCCCAGCACAACCTAATAAACCAGCGCGCCGATTAAGACGCGCGGTTTTAGCGTAGGGCGGCCCAAGGCAAGGCCGCGCCAGAGCGCTGTGATCAGCTGTTCAGATCTTCGGCATCGGTTTCGCGCGGGGGGCGGCCGATGACGTCTTTCAGCTCGGCCAGCTCGATGAAATTGTCGGCCTGACGGCGCAGTTCGTCGGAAATCATCGGGGGTTGGCTGCGGATGGTCGACACCACAGACACGCGCACGCCCTGGCGCTGCAGGCTTTCGACCAGCGGGCGGAAATCACCATCGCCAGAGAACAACACGATATGGTCAAGATGCGGTGCCAGCTCCATGGCGTTTACCGTCAACTCGATATCCATGTTCCCTTTTACTTTGCGGCGGCCTTGGCTGTCGGTGTATTCCTTGGCAGGCTTTGTAACCATGGAAAACCCGTTGTAATTCAGCCAATCCACCAGCGGGCGAATGGGGGAATATTCGTCATTTTCCAGCAGTGCCGTATAGTAAAATGCGCGCAGCATCTTGCCACGGCGCATGAACTCTTGGCGCAAAAGTTTGTAGTCGATGTCAAACCCCAGCGCCTTGGAGGCGGCGTAAAGGTTTGAACCATCTATGAACAAAGCCAGACGTTCGTCTTTGTAAAACATCAAAAACAGTCCTTTTAAAATGATCCGTCGCAAGGCATTGGTGAGCGCCAATTGTGCTTGCCACAGCATTAGGGCTAAATACGGCCTGCCCCTTTGCCAGACAAGTCTATTAAACCGATCATAAGGATAGGTATGCGTCCATGAACCAAGGGGCCCGATTATGTGAATGCAGCAATCGCAGTCAGCACCGATTGGGCCCCGCTGCAGGTTTTGACAGCCCTGCATGCCATCGAGGCCGAATTTGGCCGCACGCGGCAGGTGCGCTGGGGCATGCGCACGCTGGATCTGGATTTGCTGGCGCTGGGCGATGCGGTTTTGCCCGATTTGGCCACCTATCGCCACTGGCAGCATCTTGCCCCCGACCAACAGCAGCAGCTTGCCCCCGATCAATTGATCTTGCCCCATCCCCGGATGCACGAGCGGGGCTTTGTTTTGGTGCCTTTGGCCGATATCGCGCCGCAATGGCGCCACCCGGTTTTGGGGCAGACGGTGGCGCAGCTGTGCGCCGCCCTGCCGCAGGGCGCACGCGCCGAACTGCGCGCTTTGCCTTAGGGGCTGTGGGGCTTGCGCCGGTGTGTTTGCCCCCTTGTGTTTGTGGGTTTTGTGGGCTAGAAGCGCGTTTTCTGATAGCTACCAGAAGTTGGAGTGCCCTGCATGGCCCGCGTGACCGTTGAAGACTGCGTTGACAAAGTTCCAAACCGCTTTGAACTGGTGATGTTGGCAGCCCATCGCGCCCGCGAAGTATCTGCTGGTGCAGCGATTACAGTGGATCGCGACAATGATAAAAACCCGGTGGTTGCCCTGCGCGAAATCGCCGAGGAAACCCAATCTGCCGACGAGCTGCGCGAGCGTTTGATTGAATCGAATCAGTCGCAAATCGAGGTGGACGAGCCGGAAGAAGATAGCATGTCCATTCTGATGGCCCGTGGCGAAGTAGACCGCCCCGCCGAAGATGATATGTCGGAAGAAAAATTGCTTCGCGCATTGATGGAAGCACAGGGTCAGGGCTGAGCCTGTCGTCGGTCGTAGGATGCGGATAGAATGATTGCGGTTGAAGACCTAATCGCACTGGTCCGCAACTATAACCCCAAAACAAACGAAGCGCTGATCCGCGCGGCATATGATTTTGGCCGCGACATGCACGAGGGGCAGTTTCGGCGCTCGGGCGAGCCTTATTTCACCCATCCCGTGGCCGTTGCGGCCATTTTGACCGAACAACGCCTTGACGATGCCACCATCGTCACGGCGCTGCTGCATGACACGATCGAAGACACCAAAGCCAGCTTTTCCGAGGTCGAGGCACGCTTTGGCCGCGAAGTGGCGGAATTGGTAGATGGCGTGACCAAGCTGACCAATTTGCAGTTGTCTTCCACCGAAACCCAGCAGGCCGAGAATTTCCGCAAGCTGTTTATGGCCATGTCCAAAGACCTGCGGGTGATTTTGGTGAAACTGGCTGACCGTTTGCACAACATGCGCACGATCAAGGCCATGAAGCCCGAAAAGCAGGCCAAGAAAGCCCGTGAAACCATGGATATCTTTGCGCCCTTGGCGGGGCGGATGGGTATGCAATGGATGCGCGAAGAGCTGGAAGATCTGGCCTTTAAGGTGCTTAACCCCGAGGGGCGCGCCTCGATTATGCGCCGCTTCATCATGCTGCAAAAAGAAACCGGCGATGTGATTCACCGCATCACCGGTGATATGCGGGGCGAGCTGGAAAAAGTGGGCATAGAGGCCCAAGTGTTTGGCCGCGCCAAAAAGCCCTATTCGATCTGGCGCAAGATGCAGGAAAAGGATCTGGGCTTTAGCCGCTTGTCCGATATCTATGGCTTTCGCGTGATCACCGATAACGAAATGGATTGCTACTGCGCCTTGGGGGCCATCCATCAGCGTTGGCGGGCGGTGCCGGGGCGGTTCAAAGATTATATCAGCCAGCCCAAATCGAACGGATACCGTTCTATTCACACCACCGTTTCTGGGCGCGATGGCAAGCGGGTCGAGGTGCAGATCCGCACCCGCCAAATGCATGATGTGGCCGAAACAGGGGTGGCGGCGCATTGGTCGTATCGCGACGGTGTGCGCAGCGAAAACCCCTTTGCCGTGGATCCCGCCAAATGGGTCAGCGGGCTGACCGAACAGATGGGCGCCGAGGAAGATCACGAAGATTTTCTCGAGGCGGTCAAGCTGGAGATGTATACCGACAAGGTGTTTTGCTTCACCCCCAAGGGCGAGGTTGTGAAGCTGCCCAAAGGGGCAACGCCGATTGATTTCGCCTATGCCATTCACACCCGCATCGGCAATGCCTGTGTGGGTGGCAAGGTAGATGGCATGCGCGTGCCGCTATGGACGCGGCTGAAAAATGGCCAATCGGTGGAAATTATCACTGCAGAAGGGCAGATGCCCCAAGGCACGTGGCTGGATATTGCCACCACCGGCAAGGCCAAAACCGCCATCCGCCGCGCCCTGCGCGAGGCTGACCGTGAGCGTTTCATCAAGTTGGGGCGGGAATTGGCGCGCTCGGCCTTTGAAAATGTGGGTAAGAAATCCACCGATAAGGCGCTTGATACGGCTGCACGCCTGCTGCGCTACCCCGACCGCGACGAGGTGCTGGCGCGGCTGGGTAGCGCCGAATTGACAGGGCGCGAACTGGTGCGCGCCATCTACCCCGAATTGGGCGAGCGCGAGGGCGAAAAAGTAGACAGCACCCGCGCGGTGATTGGCTTGTCGCCCGACCAAAGCTTTGATCGAGCGCCGTGCTGCCAGCCGCTGCCGGGCGAACGGATTGTGGGCATCACCTATCGTGGCCGCGGTGTGGTGGTGCATGCCATCGATTGCGAGGCGCTGACCGCCTATGAAGACCAGCCCGAACGCTGGCTAGATCTGCACTGGCACGCGGGCAAACACCCCGCGATTTATACCGCCTCGCTGGAGGTGACCATCGGCAATGATGCCGGCGTGCTGGGGCGAATTTGCACATTGATCGGCGAACAGAAGGCCAATATCTCGGATCTCGAGTTTGTTGATCGTAAACCTGATTTTTATCGTCTTTTGATTGGTGTTGATTTGCGTGATGCTGAACATCTTCATTCACTTGTTACGGCCCTAGAGGCAGAAAGTGATGTGGCTGCGGTGGCACGGTTTCGGGATCCCGCGCGCCTAGGTGCCACAAGGAAGTAACGGAAAGGACAGCCGGTGGTTTTCAAGCGCAGGGACAGGCGGCCCCTTTTGAAGGTTTTGCTTGAATTCTTTTGGCCCCGTGGGGGCTGGGCCCGCGCTGCAATCTATGTCAAACACCGCCTGCGCCGCTTGCCAGACCCCCCGCACCGCATCGCGCGCGGCATTTTCGCCGGTGTCTTCACCACCTTTACCCCGTTTTATGGCCTACATTTTCTAACCGCTGCCACCATCGCGCTGGTGCTGCGTGGCAATATCATTGCCGCCATGCTGGCCACGTTTTTTGGCAATCCGCTGACCTATGTGCCCATCGGGGTAGCCTCGTTGAAAACGGGCTATTGGCTGTTGGGGCTGAACCATGCCAACAGCGCCGAATTGCACGGCTCGTTGGGCGATAAGTTTCTGTTCGCGTGGCAGGACCTGAAATGGAACATCTGGGCGGGCCTGACCGGTGACAGCATGGATTGGACCCGCTTGAAGATTTTCTACGACGAGGTCTTCTTTCCCTACATGATCGGCGGGGTGATTCCCGGCGTGATTGCTGCGACCGTGTGCTATTATATCAGCGTGCCTGTGATCGAGGCCTATCAAAACCGCCGCAAAGGTGCGTTGAAGGCCAAGCTGGCGGCATTGAAGAAAAAGGCGCATTTGGCCAAAGACGAAACCAAACCCAAGCCCTGATCGGGCCCTTACCTGCCAAGCAAGGGAGCTTTGCATGCCTACTGCCGGAAAACTGCGCCTTGGTGTGAATATCGATCATGTGGCAACCGTGCGCAACGCGCGCGGGGGGGCCTATCCGTGCCCCATTCGGGCCGCCGAATTGGCCCAAGCGGCGGGCGCCGATGGCATCACGGCGCATTTGCGTGAAGATCGCCGCCACATCACCGATGCTGATATCGATGGGTTGGTGGCGGCGCTGAAAGTGCCGTTGAACTTTGAAATGGCGGCAACCGATGAAATGCAGGCCATTGCCCTGCGCCACCGCCCCCATGCGGTGTGTATCGTGCCAGAAAAGCGCGAAGAACGCACCACCGAAGGCGGGTTGGACGTGGCGCAAGATGAAAACCGGCTGGCCCATTTCATTGCCCCCCTGCGCGATGCAGGCTGCCGCGTGTCGATTTTTATTGCCGCCGAGCATAACCAGATCGAGGCGGCGCATCGCATTGGCGCGCAGGTGATCGAGCTGCACACAGGCGCCTATTGCGATTTTCACGCCGAGGGGCATTTCGAAAAGCGCGATGGCGAATTGCACCGCCTGACCGAGATGGCGGCTTTTGCCCATGATCTGGGCCTAGAGGTGCATGCAGGCCATGGCCTAAGCTATGAAACCGTGGCGCCCGTGGCCGCCCTGCCGCAGGTGGTAGAGCTGAATATCGGGCATTTTCTGATTGGCGAGGCCATTTTCCGCGGTCTTGGCCCGGCCATCACTGAAATGCGCCGCCTGATGGATGATGCGCGCGCATGATTTTGGGGGTGGGTACCGATCTTGCGAATATCGATCGCATTGCCGCCACTTTGGCCCGCTTTGGCGACCGGTTTCGCAACCGCGTGTTCACCCCCACCGAACAGCGCAAGGCCGAGCGGCGCAAAGATGTGGCTGGCACCTATGCCAAGCGTTGGGCCGCGAAAGAGGCCTGCTCTAAGGCGCTGGGCACCGGGCTGCGCATGGGCATTTCGTGGAAAGATATGGCCGTATCAAACCTGCCCACCGGCCAGCCCGTGATGGAGCTAAGCGGTTGGGCCAAAGAGCGGCTGGATGCCATCACCCCACCGGGCCACAGCGCGGTGGTGCATGTCACCCTTACCGATGACCACCCTTGGGCGCAGGCCTTTGTTGTGATCGAGGCGCGCCCCTTACCTTGACACCTTACCCCGTGGGCCGCATGTAGCGGCAAGCATGAAAAACAGGAGCCCGTTATGGCATCAGATGACAAAAAGCGCGGCGGTATCGTCGAGACCATAAAAACAGTGGTCTATGCGCTGCTGATTGCCGGCGTGTTTCGCACGCTGTTTTTCCAGCCCTTTTGGATCCCGTCGGGCAGCATGAAAGACACGCTGCTGATTGGTGATTTCCTATTCGTCAATAAAATGGCCTATGGGTATTCCTACGCCTCGTGCCCCTCGGTGCGCATCCCTGCCATTGGTATCAACATCGACGCCAAAGACATTTGCGGCTTTTTCGATGGTGAAAATACCCGCTTGTTGGCAGGCCAACCGCAGCAAGGCGATGTGGTGGTGTTTCGCCATCCTGTCAGCGGGGCTGATTACATCAAACGCCTGATCGGCCTGCCCGGCGATACGGTGCAGGTGCTGGGCGGTGTGTTGCATATCAATGGTGCGCCCGTGGCCCTGCGTGATGGTGGGCAGTTCGAAGAAGAATTCGGCCCGCAAGGCCCCTACCGCCACCGCCCGCGCTGCGAAAATGGGCCAGTGGGCAACGGCGGCATCTGCGCCAAATCGCGCCAGATTGAAACCCTGCCCAATGGCACCGAACATGCCATTTTGAACATCACCACCCAAGGCTCGGATAACACGCCGGTTTATACGGTGCCTGCGGGGCATTATTTCTTCATGGGTGATAATCGCGACAATTCCACCGATAGCCGCGTGCCGCAGGCCGCCGGCGGTGTGGGGTTTGTGCCCTTTGAAAACCTGATCGGCCGCGCCGACCGCGTGCTGCTGTCGTCTGGGGGTAGCTCTATGCTGGCCTTCTGGACATGGCGCGCGGACCGTTTCTTTAAGGCAATCGAGTGAAGCTATCGGCAGAATTGCAGGCGCTTGAGGCGCGCATTGGGCACCGGTTTTCCCGGCCCGAGCTGCTGAGCAGGGCGGTAACCCATTCCTCGATGTCCTCGCCCACGCGCAAAGATAACCAGCGCCTAGAATTTCTGGGCGATCGCGTGCTGGGGCTGGTGATGGCCGAGGCGCTGTTGGCCCATGATAAACAGGCCACCGAGGGGCAATTGGCCCCCCGATATAACGCCTTGGTGCGCAAGGAAACCTGCGCCGATGTTGCGCGCCAGCTGGGTCTTGGGGATGCGCTGAAACTGGGGCGCTCGGAAATGTTGTCGGGGGGGCGGCGCAAGCAGGCGCTGCTGGGCGATGCGATGGAGGCGGTGATTGCCGCGGTCTATCTGGATGCTGGGTTTGTCGTGGCCAAAGAGATGGTTTTGCGCCTTTGGGGGCCGCGCATTGGCACCGTGGATGCAGATGCACGCGATGCCAAAACCACCTTGCAAGAATGGGCACAGGCGCGCGCCATGCCACCGCCGGTTTATGCGCTTGCAGGGCGCAGCGGCCCCGACCATGCCCCGCATTTTACCATCACCGTTACCTTGCGCGATGGGCGCAGCGCGCAGGCCTCGGCCGGTTCCAAACGTCAGGCAGAACAGGCCGCAGCACAGGCATTGCTGGCTGAACTGGACAGCGCAGGGTGAGCCGGGACGCCGCGGGAAACCTGCGCGGCAGCCTGTTCATGGTATTGGCCATGGCGGCCTTTGCCCTAGAAGATATGCTTTATAAATCGGTCACGCAGGCCTTGCCCATGGGGCTGGCCTTGGTGCTGTTTGGGCTGTTGGGCATGGGTGTTTTTGCGCTGTTATGCGTGGCCCGCAGCCAGCCGCCCTTGGTGGCGCAGATGTGGCAACCGGGGCTTTTGCTACGCTCGGGCTTCGAGGTGCTGGGGCGACTTTTTTTCGCGCTGGCGTTGGCCTTTGGCGATTTGTCCACAACCGCCGCCATTTTGCAGGCGCTACCGCTGGCGGTCACGCTGGGGGCGGTGCTGTTTTTGGGCGAGAAAGTGGGCGCCCGGCGTTGGCTGGCGATTGCGTTTGGCTTTGGTGGGGTGTTGCTGGTGATCCGCCCGGCGGCCGGCGGCGTTGCGCCCGAGGCAATTTTTGCGCTTCTGGGCATGGTGGGCTTTGCCGGGCGCGATTTGGCTACCCGTGCCGCGCCCCCCAGCATCAGCAATTTGCAATTGGGCGTTTTGGGCTTTGCCATGGTCATTGTGGCGGGGGTGGTGTTGATGGTGGTTTTTGGCGAAACCCCCCGCCTGCCCACGGGCCAGGTTGGGGTATTGTTGGTGGGGGCGGCGTTGTTTGGTGTGCTGGCCTATCATGCGGTAACCGTGGCCATGCGGGTGGGGCAGGTGGCGGTTGTGGCACCATTTCGGTATACGCGCTTGGTTTTTGCCATGGGGTTGGGGGCGCTGATCTTTGACGAGCAGCCCGATCTGCAAACATGGGCGGGGGCCGCGCTGATTGTGGGCGGTGGGCTGTTCACCTTATTGGCCAGCACCCGCGCCGCGCGCAAATGATACGCAGATACTGGCCCCGGCCTGCGAATTGGCGTAGGACTGGGGAAATTTTCACAGGATTGGCCTAATATGACCACACGCTGCGGCTTTGTCGCCCTGATCGGAGAGCCGAACGCCGGCAAATCCACCCTCACCAACCGTATGGTTGGCGCCAAAGTGTCGATTGTGACGCATAAGGTGCAAACCACCCGCGCGCGTATTCGCGGCGTGGCGCTGGAAGGTGGGTCGCAGCTGGTGTTTGTGGATACGCCGGGCCTGTTTAAGCCGCGTCGCCGGCTAGACCGTGCGATGGTCGCCGCCGCATGGGGCGGTGCTGCGGATGCAGATATCGTGGTGCTGCTGGTCGAGGCGCATCGCGGCATCACCGATGGGGTTTCCAGCATTTTGGATACTTTGGCCGAACAAATGCCCCCCGATCGGTTGGTGGCGCTGGCGATCAATAAAATCGACCGGGTAGAAGCACCGGTGCTTTTGGCCCTGACCCAAGAGCTGAACCAGCGTTTTGGCTTTGCCGAAACCTTTATGATCTCGGCTGAAAAGGGCTATGGCGTGGAACACCTGCGCAAATGGCTGGCTGGGCGCCTGCCCTTGGGGCCGTGGCTTTACCCCGAAGATCAGATCGCCGATCTGCCCATGCGCATGATTGCTGCGGAAATGACCCGTGAAAAGCTAACGCTGCGCCTGCACCAAGAACTGCCCTATCAGCTGACGGTGGAAACCGAACATTGGCAAGAGCGCAAGGATGGCTCGGCCCGGATTGATCAGGTGATTTATGTGGCCCGCGATGGGCACAAGGGTATTTTGCTGGGCAAAAAGGGTGAAACCATCAAAGGTGTCAGCCAAGCCGCGCGCACCGAACTGGAAGAGTTTTTGGGCCGCAAAGTGCATTTGTTCTTGCAGGTCAAGGTGCGCGAAAACTGGCTGGAAGAGGCGGCACGCTATTCCGAAATGGGGCTAGATTTCCGCGATGGTAACGCCTGATCGGGGGTTCGGGGGGCCAATTGGGGGCACGTCTGACAACGCGTTTTTGGGTCGATGCCTATCTGGCGCGGCTGCGTTTGCACGATATCCCGGCCTATGTTGTGGCCCATGGGGATGATCACGCAGGCGATATCGTGGTGAAATTGGCCACATTGGATGGCCAAGCCCAGCTGTTTCAGCGCAGCTACGATTTGATGGCAGATCACCGCATTTGGGGGCCATTGGCCGCAGGGCCCGAGCGCGAGATAGACGAAACATTGGCCCGCCATCGCGGCCGCGACCCTGATTTATGGGTGATAGAGGTAGAAGACCGGCAGGGCCGGCACCTGCTGGATGACCCCAGCTTGGCGGGTTAGCACGATGGAATGGCGCGGGCAGGGCATTTTGCTGTCGGTGCGTCGCCATGGCGAAACCGCAGCCATCATCGAGGTATTCACCCCCGAACAGGGCCGCCATGCAGGGGTGGTGCGGGGTGGGAGCAGCCGCAAAATTGCCCCCATCTTGCAGCCCGGCGCACAGTTAGACGTGGCATGGTGGGCGCGCCTTGACAGCCATATCGGCACCTTCACCGTCGAGCCGCTGCACAGCCGTGCGGCACAGGTGATGAACGACAGGCTGGCGCTGGCGGGCATGCTATCGGTGCTGGCCTTGCTGCGCTTTGCCCTGCCCGAACGCGCCCCACAGCCCGGCTTATATGCCCGCAGCGTGGCTTTGCTGGATCTTTTGGGGCAATCCGATCTGTGGCCACTGGCCTATCTGCGCTGGGAACAGGCGCTGCTGGATGACATGGGGTTTGGGCTGGATCTTGGGTCTTGCGCGGTGACGGGGGCGACAACCGATTTGGCCTATGTTTCGCCCAAATCCGGGCGCGCTGTGTCGCGGCAAGGGGCGGGGGACTGGGCCAGCCGGCTGTTGCCCTTGCCTGCGTGCTTGCAGGGCCAAGGGGTGGGCGCGCTTGATGATGTGATGCAGGGTTTGCAGGTGACTGGCCACTTCCTGCTGCATCATTTGGCACCGGGGGTGGGGGCCAGCGCCCTGCCCGAAGCGCGGCTGCGGTTTGTCGATGCGCTGGCGCGGCAATCGCGGCCTTAGCGCAGCGCCAAAACCAAGTCTACCAATGTGCCCATCGGGTCGCCGCTGGCATCAGCGGGCATGCCCTGCGCTGCGGCCAAAATCAGCGTGGCGATTTCGGGGTTAGAAACACCAATTTGGGCCAAAAACGCCGAGATACTGGCATGGCGCGCGCGGTCTACCTGCGCCACGGCTTGGGCGGCGGCGGTATCTGACAGGGCCATGGCACGAATGGCGCGTTCGGCCTGTTCGGCGGGGCTGGTGCCTGCGGGCGCGGCCAGCCCTTGGGCCAGCGCCCGCAGGGCGGTGGTGGGCGGGGTGGCTGTGGCTGTGGGCAGGCGGGCAATTAGTGCCTCGGCCCAAGCTGCCAAAACCGCAGCTTGAAAGGCGGGCACATCTTGGAAATGCCAATAGAACGAGCCCTTGGTGGTGTTCAGCTGCCGCGCCAGCGCCTCGGCCCGCAGCGCAGCAGGCCCCTCGGCCGCCAAGGCGGCAAGGCCAGCATCTAGCCAGTCGGCTTTTCCAAGGCGTGTTCCGCGAGTCATGCGATCACCTTAAGCGTGTTTCTGCGCCTGCACAATCGTGGTTTTGCCGGTATGCGGGCGATCTGGCACCGGGACTGCGGTGTTCACAGCGTGATGTCAAGCACCCCCCCCGGCTGTGCCGCGCGCGAGCAACACAATATCATGCGGGTTTCGCGTTGGGCTTGGGACAAAACGAAATCGCGATGCTGCACCGCGCCTGCGCGTAAGGTGCATTGGCACACGCCGCATATGCCATCGGCGCATTTCACATCCACGCCAATACCGGCGCGTTCCAGCGCATCGGCGGCGCTTTCATCGGCGCTGACAGAAATTTCGCGCCCATCCAATAGGCGCAGGGTAAAGGGGTGGTTTTCTTGTGCTGGCTGTTCAGGAACGCTGAAATATTCCAAATGCAGCGCGTCTTCTGGCCAACCTGCCTGACGCGCGGCCTGCATCACGGCTTGCATATAGCGATCTGACCCGCAGGTATACATATGCGCGCCTGCCTGATAGCTGGCCAAAATTGCTGCCAAGTCGGCACGCTGGCCCAAACTGGTAAAGTGAAACTGCACATATTCGGCCCAAGGTTGGGCCTGCAATTCGGCCAAAAACCCGGCATCTTCTGGGCTGGCACAGGAATAATGCAGCTGAAAACTGCGCCCTAAGGCGTGCAGGCGATGGGCAAAGGCAATCATCGGCGTGACCCCGATACCGCCGGCCATCAACAGGCTGTGGCTGGCCTCTTCGTGCAGCGGGAAATGGTTTACAGGGCGCGAGGCAAACACCCGCCGCCCCGGCGTAAAGATGCGCTGCAGCATTTTCGAGCCACCGCGCCCTGCATCCTCGCGTAGCACCGCAATTTCATAGATGTCACGGTTTGCCGGATCGCCCGACATGGAATATTGGCGCAGAAATTCGGGGGTGATCACCACATCTAGATGGGCGCCTGCCTGCCACGCGGGCAGGGCGGTGCCATCGGGGCTGGTAAAGGTGTATTTGGTGATCTTGGGCGTCATCTGCTGCACATCGGCCAAGGCCAGCTGCACTACCGGGGCGGTGCCCGGCACCTGGTAGCGGTGGATATGGGCGGTTTCACCCGCGGCTGATTTGGCGCGGTAGTCATCGGCGCTGATCAGGCTTTCAAAGGCTTTGATCCCTGCTTCGCGATCCATTGGAAACGGGTAGGGCCATGGCCAAGGCGCCAGCGGGGCGGGGTAGACCGCCATGGTTTGCTGCTGGGGTGTGACCACCAGATCTTTTTGCAGCCCCCGCCGGTTTACCGGTGCGCTGGCCGGGGCATAGGCGCCGTTATCTTGCAGCGCGATATCCCACCACCATTTCTTGGTATCGTTCAACCCGCCCTTGCCCAAGGCATCATCCAATCGCGCCAGCAGCGGGGCGGCTTTTGGCACATGCATCGCGGCCCAGCGAAACGGGCGTTCGGCAAAAAGGCCTTCTAGGTTCCATGGGCAGGTTTTCATGCAGCGCCCACACATGGCGCCGCCTTCGGTGGTGATGCGGTAGGTGGCGCATTTTTGGCTGTCGGATTTCCAGATCTCGTAGCCATTAAACATGCGTTTTGGCCCGGCGGTAATGGCGCCACTGGGGCATTCGCGGGCGCATTTATTGCAGGCCTCGCAAAAGGCCTGCAGCCCAAAATCGATGGGTTTGTCATGGGCCAAGGGCAGATCGGTGGTAATCACCCCCGATTTCAGCCGCGGGCCCAGAAACGGGTTCAAGATAACCTCGCCAATGCGGCTGACCTCGCCCAAACCAGACAGCAACAACAGCGGCGGCTGCAGCACCTCGCCATCCATCACCGTATGGGCACGGGCGCTGTAGCCCAAATTGCGTATCTGCGCCGCGATCACTGCACCCAGAATGGAAAACCGCAAATAGGCACGCATCGATTGCGCCACGCTGATCCAATCATCGCCCGAGGCGCCCTCCATCGTTTCATAGCCCTGATCGACGATCATGCTGATGGCGTGGTCATGCGGCGGGGTGATGGGCTGGCCCAAGGCATCATGGGAATACCATGCCCATTCGGGGCAATGCGACAGCCCAACCGCATCAAGCCCCAGATAATAGCTGGCTGCTTTCACGTTGGCGGCGATCTGCGCGGGGTCGTGGGGGGGCTGCGCCTTGGTGGCTATGGGCCCGTCTTGCAACAACACAAACGCGCCCAAGGCGCGCCGTTGCGCCAAGGCCGGGGCCTGTTTGCGCACGTACCGCCCGCCTGCCGCCCCTTTTTGCAATTTGCGCCCCATATCGCCAAATTGGGCGCGGGCAAACATATCGGTGCGCTTGGGCACCCGCGCCACGTTGGGGGCATCGATATAGGTTGTGGGGTGATCCACCCGCTTGAGGGTTTCAAACGGGTGTGGGCCCATTGCGAAAGGACGTTTGGCATAAGGGTCTGCGCTGTGGCCAGCTTTGGCGCTGCCCGCCAGCCCCAGCTGCCAGCCCGCCCCGTGCAGCCAAAACCGGGGCTGCATGGCCATGGGGGCCAAAGGCTGGTCGCAGGCCAGTTGCATGGTGGTTGTCACCACCGCCAACCCATAGTTTTCCCCCAGCCAAGGCGCCCGCAAGTCGGTATCGACCAGCCCTGCCGCCACGGCCAGACGCGCCATCACCACATCGCTGGCAGCGCCGGTATGCGCGCGCGCCTCAAACCCCAGAACCCGCAGATATTCGGCCAAGACAACCGCGGTTTCGGCGCTGCGCAAACAGGCGCGTTGGCGGGCGCTATTGGCAATCCAGTCATAGCCCGGCTCGCCCTTTTCGGGGGCGCGTGGGTTTGCATAAAGCAACACCAACGCATGGCTGTGGTTGGTAATGGGGGCGGCCGGGGCGCTGACCTGATCGCGCAGATCGGCCATGGTTTGATCGATGCCTGCGGCCAAGGATTTGGTTTGTTCGGTGCGCAAGCGCTGTACCAAAGGCCCGATGCCTGGGTTTTCCAACGCCACATCGCGCAGGGCGTGGGCGGGCAGCTGGCAAATGCCCGCCATATCGGCATCGCAAAAATAGGCAAAAGATTTCAGATGTTGGGCGCGCTCGGTTGGGCAATTTGGAATGGTGGCGCGGGCGGGGTTTGCCGGCCCGCTGCGCAAGATATCCAGCATGGCCTGCGCCTCGGTCATGGCGTTGATCAGGCTATGGGGCGTTTCGGGCTGGTGGAAGGGCACCGCTGTTTCGGGGCCAATGTCGTGCACCGCAGGCATTGGCCCGCGGCGCAGCTTTTCCGTGGGGTAGGGGCCAGCATGCAAGGGCCTGTTTCGTGTGGAAAAAAGCCGTGTCATGCAGGCCCTTACATGTTGTGGCCGATGGCCGGGGGCCTAGCCGATGATTTCGGGTATACGCCAGGCGGGCGGCGTATTGCGGCTGCGTTGGCTGCGCACAACACCATCGATAATGGTCATGCCGACACCGGGCAAGTTACCCAAGGCGACCGAGTCCAGAATATGGTTGCCCGGTGCATGCTGGGCCTGATCCATCAGCACGAAATCGGCGCTGCGCCCGGCCTCGATCAACCCGCAATCCAGATTGCGCCGCCGCGCGGTATTGCCATTGGCAAAGCAAAAGGCAATTTCCGCAGGCACGTTGCCCAAGGCCGACAGCATGGCCACCATGCGCAAAATACCCAAAGGTTGCACGCCCGAACCCGCAGGCCCATCGGTGCCCAAAATCAGCTGGTCCAGCTTGCCCAATTCCCGCGCTGTGTTCAGCGTCAGCAGCGCGGCCCGCTCGTTGCCGTTGTGCACAATTTCCAACGCGGCTTTGCAATTTTCGCACAGGCAGATGATTTGGTCATCGGGCAGGGCAGAATGCCCACCGTTGATATGGCCCACAACATCGGTGCCGGTTTCCAACACCATATCAGCATCGATCAGCCCCGATCCGGGGATCGAGGGGCCGCCGGTGTGGATGGTGCTTTGAATGCCATATTTGCGCGCCCAGTCTACCATTTGGCGCGCGGTTTTGCCGTCTTTGACGGTGCCCAGCCCCACCTCGCCCAGCAGTTTAACGCCCGATTTTGCCAGTTCGGCAAAATCTTCCTCGACCATGCCATGCTCGATCACGGGGGCGCCAGCATGCACCTTTACCCCCGAGGGGCGAAAATTTTCGTACCAACGCTGCGAGGCTATGGCCATGGCCTTCAGCCCCACAATATCTTTCGGGCGGCCCGGCATGTGCACTTCGCCGGCAGAAATCATCGTGGTTACGCCGCCGTGCAGCGTGCTGTCGATCCAATGCAACTGCTGTTGGCGGGGGGTGTAATCGCCCACGACAGGGTGAATATGGCTGTCGATCAGCCCAGGCGCCAGTGTGGTGCCATGAGCATCAATCAGCGTATCTGCCCCCTCGGTATCCAGATCTTTTTCGCGCCCCCATTCGGTGATCTTGCCATCCACCGCAATCAGGCAGTCAGCGTCATAGATCGGGTCTTCGATCTTGCCCGACAGCATTAGCCCAATGTTGCGGATAACCAGTTTTCCAGAGGCGGTTTCGGTTGCGGCTGCATCTGCCATGGTGCTCTCCCTGAAATTTATTTGAACGCTAACAGGAAATTTCGATCTGGCAAGCCTTTGAAGGGTGTCTTTTGGGCGCCGCTTTCTGTGGGGGCTTTGGCAAATGACGAAAGCAATTGACAGAATCCCACCAAGGCTGCTTGATATTTGTACACAAACAAAATGCAACAGGCAGACAGGGGGCATTTGGCGTGGGTTATCACCGTCCTGACAGGGTGGAAGACGCATTTCAGGCGCTGGCGCAGGGCGCCAGTGTTATTGCGGGCGGCACCGATTGGTATCCGGCACGGGGCGATGGCCCGGTGCCACAAAACCTGCTTGATATCACCCGCTTGCCACAGTTTTCCGGCATCAACCGCTATGACGGGGGCTGGCGCATTGGTGCCGCCACCAGCTGGAGCGCGATTGTAAACGCCGATCTGCCGCCAGCCTTTGCCGGGCTGCAGGCCGCCGGGCGCGAGGTGGGTTCGGTGCAAATTCAAAACGCAGGCACGATTGGGGGCAATCTGTGCAACGCCTCGCCTGCGGCCGATGGCATGCCCGCGCTGCTGACCTTGGATGCCAATGTGCAGCTGGTCTCGGCGCAGGGCACCCGCCGCTTGCCTTTGGCGCAATTTGTCACCGGTGTGCGCCAAACCGCGCTGCACAAAGGCGAGCTGCTGCAAGCCATCGATATACCCGACACATGGCAGGCCCCCGGCACCGGGGCGGCCTTTGCCAAGCTGGGCGCGCGCAAATATCTGGTGATCTCTATTGCCATGGTAGCCACCATCCTTCGCCTGCAGGCGGGGCGCGTGGCCGATGCCCGCGTGGCGGTTGGGGCATGCTCGGCCGTGGCGCAGCGCTTGGGGGGGCTAGAAAAGGCGCTGCAGGGGGCTGCCCCGCAGGATTTTGCCGCGCGCGTGGCGCAGGCGCCGCTGACAGGTTTGGCCCCCATTGCCGATGTGCGCGGCAGCGCCGAATACCGTTTAGATGCCGTGCGCGAATTGGTATCGCGCGCCCTGATCACAGCAGCCGAGGCCGCCGATGAAAGATAACGCCACCCCGCCCTTTGACGCGCTTCCTTGCGCCACGCAATTCACCTTGAACGGGGCAAGCGTTACGGTCAGCGCCCCCCCGGGCGAGCGGCTGTCGCAGTCGTTGCGCGAAAGGCTGGGCACCCGCGATGTAAAAATTGGCTGCAACGCGGGCGATTGTGGCGCCTGCACCGTTCTGGTGGATGGTGCCCCTGTCTGCGCCTGCCTGATGCCCACCGCCCGCGTGGCTGGGGCCGTGGTAGAAACCCAAGCCGGGTTGGTGGCGCAGGCGCCATTGGCGCAGCGCTTGGCCGATAGTTTTCATGCCCATCAGGCGGCCCAATGCGGCATCTGCACGCCGGGCATGATGGTAGCGGCTGTGGCACTGCTGCGTGCCGTGCCCAGCCCCGATGCCGCGCAGGTCGAAGACGCGCTTGGCGGCGTTTTGTGCCGCTGCACGGGCTATCGAAAAATCATCGATGCTGTGGTGGATGCAGGGCTTGGCCGCACCCCACCCAAAGCCCCCGCCATGGGCGATGTGGGGCAAGCCATTCCGCGGTTGGATGGGCGGCCCAAGCTGGATGGGCGCGAACGCTTTGGCGATGATATTGCCCCGCCCGAAACGCTGGTGCTGCGCGTCATCCGCAGCCCCCATCATCACGCGCGCTTTGCGCTGGGCGATCTGCAGGCATGGCAAGCGGCCAATCCTTGGGTGGCGCTGGTTTTGACAGCGGCAGATATTCCCGGGCGCAACCTGTTTGGGGTGATCCCGGGTTTTATCGATCAGCCGGTGTTTGCTGTGGATCTGGTGCGCTTCAAAGGCGAGGCCGTGGCCGCCGTGGTGGGCCCCGCCGATGCGATGGCACAGTTTGATGCCGGCCAATTCCCTATCACATGGGATCCGCTGCCCGCAGTGTTAGAGGTTGGCGCGGCCACAGCCCCGGGTGCCCCCCGCCTGCACGCAGGCCACGAGGGCAATATTTTGTGCCAAGGCTTTGTAAAGCACGGCGATGCCGAAACCGCCATGGCCACCGCCGATGTGCAGGTCGAGGGCCATTTTGAAACCTCTTATGTCGAGCACGGCTATATCGAACCCGAGGCCGGCATGGCCGATCTGGTGGATGGGCGGTTGCATATCTACGGCTGCACCCAAGCCCCGGTGATGGACAAAGAAGCCTTGGCGCCCATCTTGGCCATGCCGCTGGATCGCATCCGCGTGCTGCCTTCGGCCACGGGGGGTGGGTTTGGTTCGAAGATCGACATCTCGTTCCAGCCCTTTGTGGCGCTGGCGGCCTTGCGGCTGGGGCGGGCGGTGCGCATCACCTATTCGCGTCAGGAAACCATGGCCTCGACCACCAAACGCCACCCGGCGCAAATTTCGCTGCGGGTGGGGGCGCAGGCCGATGGCACGCTGGCGGCGATTGCTTTCGAGGGGCAGTTTAACACGGGCGCCTATGCCAGCTGGGGGCCAACGGTGGCCAACCGTGTGCCCATCCATGCCTCGGGCCCTTATGCGCTGCGCAATTACATCGCCCGCGCGCAGGGCGTTTATACCAATGGCACGCCCGCCGGGGCGTTTCGCGGGTTTGGCGTGCCGCAATCGGCCGTGGCCCAAGAAGTGCTGTTTGACGAACTGGCCGAAAAGCTGGGCCAAGACGCATTGGAATTTCGCATCAAGAACGCGCTGAGCAATGGCACCCCCACGATTTGTGGGCAGGTCTTCCAGCAGGGCGTGGGCATCAAGGCCTGTTTGAAGGCGTTGCGGCCCGCATGGGCGCAACTAAACGCCCAAGCGCAGGCGTTCAACGCCACCGGCGGCCCCCTGCGGCGTGGCGTTGGCGTGGCGGGCGGCTGGTATGGCTGTGGCAATACCTCTCTGCCCAACCCCTCGACGATAAAGGCCGGGGTGCGGGCCGATGGCACGGTGGTGCTGCACCAAGGGGCGACGGACATTGGCCAAGGCTCGAACACGGTGATACCGCAAATTTTTGCCCGGGCGTTGGGGGTGGATGTGGCGCAGATCGAGATGATCGATGGCGATACCGACCGCACCCCTGATGCCGGCAAAACCTCGGCGTCGCGGCAGACATTCGTGACGGGAAATGCCGCCCGGCTGGCGGGCGAGGCCCTGCGGCGGTTGCTGCTGGCGCAGGTGAATGCGGCTGATGATAGCCGCATTGTTCTGGGCGCTGGGACCTACACTGGTCCCGGCGCTGGTCTAGTGGTGGAAGATGCCACAGGCCCCCATCCCCTGCGCTTGGCAGATTTGCCCACCGATGCCGAAGGCTATGTGCTGCGCGTGCAAGAAACCTACGACCCGCCAACCCTGCCGCTGGATGAAAACGGCCAAGGCGCACCCTATGCCCAATATGGCTATGCCGCGCATTTGGCGCTGGTCGAGGTTGATACCAAACTGGGCACAACCCGGGTGCTGCATATCGTGGCAGCCCATGATGTGGGCTGCGCGATCAACCCGCTTTTGGTAGAGGGGCAGGTGCAAGGTGGCGTAGCCCAAGGGCTGGGCATGGCCTTGATGGAGGAATATCTGCCCGGGCGCACCGAAAACCTGCACGATTACCTGATGCCGACATTTGGCGACGTGCCCCCGATCGAAACGCTGATCATAGAAGAGCCCGACGCCCACGGCCCCTATGGCGCCAAGGGGCTGGGCGAGCACGCGCTTATCCCCACCGCGCCGGCCATTTTGAATGCCATTGGCCGGGCCACGGGGGCGCGGTTGCGCAAGCTGCCGGTAACGCCTGCGCGGCTGCGCGCCGCCTTAAAGGAGGTTGGCCATGCCTGATGACAGCACGACCCCACGCCGCGATCTGGAAAAGATCCGCTGCGATGCTTGCCCGGTGATGTGCTATATCGCCGAAGGCAAGGCCGGCGCCTGCGACCGCTATGCCAACCACGATGGTCAATTGGTGCGGCTGGATCCGCTGACCGTGATCGAAAGCGGCGCGCAAGCGGTTGAATTTTTGCCCCAAGCGGGCGATGCCCAAGATTGGGATGGCGATGTGATCCAAGGGCATCGGACCTTTGTGACAGCCGTTGGGGCGGGCACCACCTATCCCGATTACAAGCCCGCGCCATTTATCGTGTCTCAAAGCATAGATGGCGTTGATATGGTCACCGTGGTGACCGAAGGCATTTTCAGTTATTGCGGCGTGAAGGTGAAAATCGACACCGACCGCTTTATCGGCCACGAACGCGCCATCGTGCGGGTGGATGGCGAGGCGATCGGCCATGTGATGACATCTGAATACGGCTCGAAAATGCTGTCTTTGGGGGGCGTAGAACATCTGACTGGGGGCTCGAAAAAAGAGGGCCGCGTCACCTGTGATGCGCTGCTGAAACTGTGCAACCGTGAGGCGGTGGAAATGCAGGTTGATGGCGGTGCACAGGTTGTGGTGCAGGCAGGCCAGCCGCCCATTATCAACGGGGCTCCCGAAAAACTGATGCGCGTGGGCTGCGGCTCGGCCACGATTGGGATGTTTGCAAAGCAGTGGCAGGGCCATGTCGACGAGGTGATCGTGGTGGATGACCACATCACCGGTGTGTTGACCGAACATGAGGCGGGCAAGCAGCTGGGCATGCGCCCCTCGGGTATGCGCATCAATGGCCGCCGTTCGACCCCGGGGCGCTATTTCCAAGTGGCCGAGCCGGGCACCGGCTGGGGCGGCACCGATGTCGAAGACCCGCTGACCATATTGCGCCCGGCCGACCCCAAGCTGGCATGGCCGGGCCAGCGGTTGCTGATGGTGTCTACCACGGGCGAACAATGGGCCTATTTCGTGTTGGACGC
>RFQY01000221.1 GCA_009924775.1 Paracoccaceae bacterium
ATGAGTTCCTTCGAGACCGTCACATTCACGCCGACCTCGTGGAGCGTGATCTTGGCGTTCTCGTAGTTGAACGCATAGCCCGATGGAACCGTTCCCGTCACCGTGAACCGAGGCAGAGCGAACGCCGCACCCGCCAGGTCAGCGCGCGCACCCTCCTCCTTGTAGGTGATGCGGTTCAGCGTCTCGGCGGTCTCGGTGTATCCGGCCACCGAAAGCGTCGGCCCGTTCACCGTGACCTTGCGGCATCGGCCGATCAGGTAGTTGGTGTCGAAGCCGTCGCCGATGATCTCGCTCCAGTTGTCTGGGGCGATGTTCGCGGCCGAGTCAGTCACGCCGCGCTTCTCCGCGAGGATCTGCGCGTCCTCGCTGCTGATGCCGTGAGCACCTCGCAGGAGGTAGCGGTAGAAGGCTTGCCGATGGGCCGACTTGAAGTCCATGTCCTTATCCTCGCATCTTTGGGTGTCGAAGGTCAACGCTTGGGGCCAAGCCAGATACGCCGACGAACCGTCGCCGGCACGGGCGCGCTCGCCGTCCAGAGGTCGAACGAGCGGCGATCGACCACGAGGTCGGTAGCCGGGTTCGCCGGGAAGGTCACGGCCGAGACCTCGTGGAGTTCGAGATCCTCGATCATCCGGTGCACCTTGCCATCCCGCTCCTCGAAGCGATCCGAGCGCACGATGAAGCCGAAGGACATCGCCGAGACCACGCCCGAGCGCACCGCGACGCGAGCGTCCCGGCCGGCCTGGGTGTCGATCGGCTCCATCTCGACCACGAGGCCGTGCTCGTCCTCGAGCAGTCGAAGACTGCCGGCCGTCGTGCGAGCGATCGGCATCGATGCGTCGTGGTTCCAGAGCGCGACCACATCCGGCTTCTCCCGGAGCGTCCGCTCGAACGCGCCACGCACGATGATCTCGTGGGCGTATCCGATCGGATACGCGGTCTCGGTCACGCTCGCGTAGCCCCGGAGGATCTCCCGGCCATCGTCCGCACGCACTTCCATCGCCTGCCCGTATCGACGCTCCATGATGTCGCCTCCTGCGCGGTCTACGCGCTCCAGAATGTTCCGAGCAAAGGCCCATCCAGGATCTCCGCCCCAGAGTGCCCACGCGATCCGTCCGGCCGACGGGAAGCCTTCCTCGCCGGGTGCCCACCCTTGGCCCTGCTTGTCCACCTCGTGCCGCGCGAAGTACGAGGCCATGCGCTGCACCGTGTCGATCGAGAGCGCGCGCCCGTTCGCGATGTCACGCGCTCGGGCGACCCCGACCTCCGTACCGCCCCGCCCGTGCTCGCGCCGCCACGCGAGGCCACGCTCGGCCTCCTCGCGCATCCCGGCGGTCGGCTCGAAGGAGTCAGCCACCCTCGGCCTCCGTGCACATCGAGATCGCGATCGCGACGGCCTGATCCTGATCGTAGCCCTCGTCGAGGAGCCGGCCGATCTTGCCGCTCACGCACTCCTGCACCTCGGGCGAGAGATCGGCGAGCCGCTTCGACTTGCGCTTCGCGTAGCGTCCCTTCGAGTCCCGAGCGGTCGGAGCCGTTGCCGGCACGGGAGCCGGGGCCGTGAGCGGCGACTGGTCGCCAGACTTGCCGGCGTTCGGATCCACGATCGCCAGGTTCACGGGCGCGCGCGCCACATTGCCGCCGTCGATCGGGGCATAGTTCTCGCGCTCGCGCACCTCGTTGATCGTGAGGAATCCATTGTTGAGCGCGGTCGAGTACGCCGCGAATCGCGACGCGAGGTCGCCTCGGAGCAGCGCGTCGAACGAGATGTGCGTCTCGATCGGCTCGCCTTCGCGCACGAGCTTGCGCGCGCATTCCTCCTCGAAACGCGAGGCCCAGTTCGCGAGGCAATGCTTCACGAACTCGGCATCGGCCTGCTCGGCACTCGCGTACGAGGTCTTCGTCGCGTCGCCGACCATGTGCACCGGGACATTGAACGCGGCCGAGATCTGCGACCGACAGAACGAGCGCAACTCGACGAGTTTCGCTTCCTCGGGATCGACCGAGACCTTCTCCCACGAGTAGCCGCTTTCGAGGATCGCCACCCGGCCGGCGTTCTCCGCGCCGCCCGTGATCGACTGCCACGACTGGCGGAGCCGCTTGAGTGCTTCCTCGGTGAGCGTACCCGTGACCTTGATGAGGCCCGCCGGCCGTGCGCCGTTGCGGAAGAACGAGGCCACGAACTTCTCGGCCTCCAGTTCCACGCCGATGATGTTCCGCACGAGGTAGATCGGAGTCTCCCCGAGGAGACCGTCGAGGCTCGGCGCGCGGAGGTGGAAGATGTCGTACGCCTGCCACACCTGCTCGGTGCTCTTCGCGATGCCCCACCGCGACGAGGTGTACGAGTAGACGGGCATCCCGTCCGGGCCGCGCGAGACCTCGACCGAGTCCGCGCGCAACTTGTGGAGGCCGACCACGCGGCCGACCGCATCGCGCTCGATCACCGCGTAGGCGTTCCCGTAGAGGAGGCAGTCGAGAAGCATCGACTCGCGCCAGACCATCGCGCCCATGTACGGGTTCGGCTCGATGTTCAGGAGCCGATACAGCGGATGCTCGCGAGCGGGAACCGGGATCCCTCCCTCCCGGCGCATGACTCGCCACTCCATCCGCGCGACGCTCTGGGAGATGAGCCGCGTGCAGGCGTAGACCGTCGGAGCCTCCCTCGCGGCCTCCGGCGTGATCGAGCGTCCCGTGTCGGCGTAGGTCGAGATGTACGCCTGCGCCCCGCCCGGAGGCTGTCCGATCGGCGAGCGGTCGATCACCGCGCGCTCTTCGAGCGTCGGCTCGGGAGTCGGGGCGGGTCGGCGGAACCAGTCGATCAGAGCCATAGGATTCCTCTCTCGGCGTACGGTGTCGCTTGTGATACCGTCGGCGCGGCATCGAGTGCTACCGCGAGTGCCACGATTCCCGCGACCACGGGGTCGATCTTCTCCGTCGAGCGTCGCTTGCTCGGGCGCGGGTTCGAGTTGGCATCGAGTTCGACAACGCAGTTGGACATCGCCCAGGTCAGCACCGGATTCCCGTCGTGCCGGAGCCGATGGTTCGTCACCATCGCCTCCCATCGCTTCGTCGGCTCGGCCATGTAGTAGTAACTCTGGGGCACGCGCTTGAGCCGCAGGCCGTCGGCTTCGAGTTGCTGCGCGAGGCCGCTCGCGTTGTACGGGTCGTACCCGACCGCCTGCACCTTGTGCTCGCCGACAATCCGCAGGATCTCACGCCGCACGAACTCGTAGTCGGTCGCATCCCCCGGCGTGAGCCTCATGTGCCCCTGCCGGCTCCAGTCGAGGTAGGGCACTTTGTCCCGCTTCTGCCGCCGCTGCGCGCCTTCCTCGGGCGCGAACGCCCACGAGCGCACCCACGCCTCGTCCTTGTCGAGCCATACGGCCGTGAGGGCGGTCAGGTCGCTCCAAGTCGATCCCGAGGTAGCACGGGAGGCCGGCGAGCCGGGACTCGTCAAAGTCGAGTCGGCACTTGTCCCAGTCGGCCATGCGGAGCCATCGGTTCGAGGCGGAGACGTGCTGACAGAGGTAGTAGGTGCGGAACGGTGTCTCCATGCTCGGCTGCTCTTGAGCCTCTTTGCACTTCTCCGCGTAGTACCCCTCGTGCACCGTGTGCCCGAGACTCGGCGCGCACTTGCGCCAGGTCTCTGGACTCGTCCAGTCGTCGCCGTCCCCGGCCGAGTAGACCACGGGCAGGAAGTACGGGTTGTCGATCACGCGGTCGCGCACCTTCATCGCGTAGTCGAACATCTCGAACTCCAGACTCTCGCGCAGCGTCCCGGCGGTCGTGATCGTCACGAGCATCGGTTGCCGACGCGCGCCGACGCTCGTCTCGATCGCCTCCCAGAGTTCGCGCCGATTCTCCATCGCGTGCACCTCGTCCGCGATGCACGCGCTCGTGTTCAGGCCGTGCGCGCTCGGAGCCTCCGAGGACATGACCTTGTACACGCCGGCCGTGCTCGGCACGATCACGCGGTGCTGATACACCTCGGTGCGGCTTTCGAGCATCGGCTCGGCGCGCACCATCCGCTTCGCCGCCTCAAGGCATCGCCCCGCCTGCGCGCGGTCGGCCGCGATCGAGATCACCTCGGGCGTAGGCTCATCGTCCGC
>RFQY01000222.1 GCA_009924775.1 Paracoccaceae bacterium
CAATTCGTTGACGTAAGGGGCGAAAATGAAGGTGATCAGCAGCGTGTTATAAGGCTGGCTGGCCCAATCGAAGAAATACCAGCCCCAAATGCGTTGCTTCAATGTGGGCATATCGCGCTCCGTTTGTTTTGCCTCAGTAAGACAACCAAACGGTGACACTGGCAAGACAATCCTTGGGGTGCTTTACCCTGCCTCAAACCCCATGGGCGGCCAAGGGCGCTGGTCTTCTGCGGCAATCCACGCCGCCACCCAATCTGGCATGTCGGGCGATGGGCCATCCCAGCCCACCAATTGCGCCGCCCGGGCGGGGGCGATAATGCCGCCCCGATCGGCCACAGCCACGCGGTACAGCGCATGGTTGGCCACCAGCCCATCGGGGCGCAGCATGGCCTGTTCGAGGTAGAAAAAACGCCCATCCCAACAGATGATGCGGCTGTGCAGGCGCATTTTTTGCCACAAGGTAACCCGGCGGCGATAGCGCACTGTCACGCCCGCCATGGTGAGAAACCAACCTGCCCCATAGACCCGCCGAAACAGGCCCGTGCGTTCAAACAGCGGCATGCGCCCCAGATCCATTAGGGTTAGGGTGCGCCCGTTGTTCAGCTCGACCGCCATATCAAGATCGCCCGGCAAAATGCGGTGCTGCGAGATGTGCTGATCGGTCAAGGCCAAAGGCGCGCTGAAATAGCGGGCGCGGGCCATTTCGGTGAGGACGCGGAAAAACGGATACATGGCACCCCTTGGATTGCTTGTGGCGCCAGTTGCGCATGGCGCGCGGGCAGGTCAAGCCAAACCTTGCGGCACTTGTGCCCAAGCCGCGGGCGCATTACCTGTGGGGAACGCTGCAAGAAAAGGACCCTGCGCATGATGGCGATTTATGGCCCGCTGGCCTTGATTTTGGATGTGATCTTTTTTGTGCTGCTGGCCCATATCATCATGAGCTGGCTGATCAATTTTCAGGTGTTGAACTTGCATCAGCAAATGGTGGCGCAAATTTGGTATGGCTTGAACCGCCTGCTTGAACCGATCTATGGGCCCATCCGCCGCATCATGCCCGATACCCGGCCGTTGGATCTGGCGCCGCTTGTGGTGTTCATCATTATTATCTCGCTGCGCGATTATATCTTGCCCGAGCTTTTGCTGCGCTGACGGATTTTTGAGTATTTTGGGCAAGATGAAGGGGCGCCCATGCGCAAGCTGGGCCCTTGATTCCACAATAGATGGTGTGGGATACCCAGACCGAACGCAAATATAGCGGTTTTCAGGCAGGGTAGGTAGAATGACGGCGGCGACGGGCCTTTTGCGCGATGTCTTTGGATTTGACGCGTTTCGCGAGGGCCAAGAGGAAATTGTGCAAGCCGTAGCCGCGGGTGAAAACGTGTTGGCGATTATGCCCACGGGTGGGGGTAAATCGCTATGCTATCAGTTGCCGGCGCTGATGCGACAGGGGGTGACCGTGGTGATTTCGCCGCTGATTGCCTTGATGCGCGACCAGGTGCGCGCCCTGCGCGAGGCAGGCGTTGAGGCTGGTGCGCTGACCAGTGGCAATACCCCCGAGGAAAACGATGCGGTGTGGCAGGCGCTAGAGGCGCAGCGGTTGAAACTGCTGTATATCGCGCCCGAACGGCTGGCTGCGGGGGCGGCGCTGGGGATGTTGCGGCGCATTGGCGTGGGGCTGATTGCGGTGGATGAGGCCCATTGCGTAAGCCAGTGGGGCCATGATTTTCGACCCGATTATTTGCGCATCGGCGAATTGCGCAAAACGTTGGGCGTGCCGCTGGCGGCGTTTACCGCCACAGCTGACCAAGAAACCCGCGACGAGATTGTCGAGCGGTTGTTTGATGGGGGCGCGCCGCGGATTTTTTTGGGTGGGTTTGACCGGCCCAATATTCATTTGGCATTTGCCGCAAAAGAGCAGCCTAGGCGGCAAATCTTGGCTTTTGCCGCCGCGCGGCGCGGGCAATCGGGGATTGTTTATTGCGGCACGCGCGCCAAGACCGAGGCCTTGGCGCAGGCCCTGCGCGACGACGGGCATAATGCCTGTGCCTATCATGGTGGCATGGAGGCGGAGGCGCGCCGCGAGGTTGAGATCCGGTTTTCGCGTGAAGATGGGTTGGTGGTTGTGGCCACGGTGGCCTTTGGCATGGGGGTGGACAAGCCCGATATCCGCTGGGTGGCGCATGCAGATTTGCCCAAATCCATCGAGGCCTATTATCAAGAAATTGGGCGTGGCGGGCGTGACGGTGGGCCTGCGGATACGCTGACATTGTATGGGCCTGACGATATTCGGTTGCGGCGCAGCCAGATAGACGAGGGGCTGGCCCCGCCCGCGCGCCGCATGGCCGATCATGCGCGGTTGAACGCGCTTTTGGGGCTGGCCGAGGCCTTGGCATGCCGGCGGACCGCCTTGTTGGGGTATTTTGGTGAAACCACTGGCCCATGTGGCAATTGCGATTTATGCGACAGCCCGCCCGAGGTGTTTGATGGCACCCAAGCCGTGCGCAAGGCCCTATCGGCGATTTTGCGCACCGAAGAATGGTTTGGTGCGGGGCATTTGATTGATATTTTATTGGGGGCTGATACCCCAAAAATTCGCGAGCGTGGCCATGACAGCCTGCCAACATTCGGGGTGGGGCGCGATTATAGCCGCGCGCAATGGGGGGCGATTTTTCGGCAGATGATGGGGCATGATCTGATCCGCCCCAACCCCGAGCGGCACGGGGCGTTGACCATGACCGATGCTGCGCTGCCGATTTTGCGCGATCAGCAGAAAATTACCCTGCGCCGCGACAGTGTGGCCCGGCCTGACCGGCGGCCCGCTGTGAAAATGTTGGTCAACGAGGAAGATGCGCCGCTATTGTCGGCGTTAAAGGCCAAGCGGCGCGCCTTGGCCGAGGCTGCCTCGGTGCCTGCTTATGTGATTTTTACCGATCGCACCTTGGTTGAAATGGCCGAAACCCGGCCAAACACGCTGGATGGTATGGCGCGGATAGGCGGTGTTGGGGCGAAAAAGCTGGAACGCTATGGCGCCGCTTTTTTAGAGGTTATCGTGGGCGCCGCCGAGGCCATGCACCCAGCACGGCTAAAGCTGGCGGGGCGCGACGCGGGCACGCTTTATGACCGTTTGTTGCAGGCGCAGGCCGATTTGATGCGTGGCGATCGTGGGTTGGACAAGCCGATGAGCTGTTCTTCGGCTTTGCTGGCGCGGGTGGCGCAGCAGCGCCCCGCCGATATGGCCGGGGTAGAGCGGCTGTTGGGCGCGCGCCGGGCTGAACGTTTTGGCGCGGCCTTTCTGGACGTTTTGCACAATGCGCCCTAGGTTCTGGTGCAGCTGACATTTTGGGGAATACGCATGCTGGTTGTTGTCTCGCCTGCCAAGAAAATGGATATGTCGCCCGTCGAGGGTTTGGCCGTGAGCCAACCCAGCTTTGATGCCGAAACCGCAGAGCTGGCGAAGGTGGCGCGGGGTTTGGATGTGGCGGCGCTGCAAAAACTGATGCATATCAGCGCCCCGCTGGCAGAGCTGAACGCCGAGCGGTTTCGCGATTTTGGCACGATGGAAAAGAAAGCGGCGGCTTTTGCCTTTGCAGGCGATACCTATCAGGGGTTTGATGCGGGCAGTTTGGGTGCCGATGCGCTGCGTTGGGCGCAGGCGCATATGGGTATCTTATCTGGCCTTTACGGGCTGTTGCGCCCGCTTGACCAGATCGAGCCGTACCGTTTGGAAATGGGCAGCCGGTTGGCCACGCCGCGGGGCAAGACGCTGTATGATTTTTGGGGTGGCCGCATTGCCGAGGCGCTGAATGCGCGCGCCAAGGAAACCGGGGCCAGCTGTTTGGTCAATTGCGCCAGCCAAGAATATTTTGGCGCCGTTGATTTGCAGGTTTTGACGCTGCCGGTAATCACCCCGGTGTTTATGGAAGACAAAGGCGGCCAGCCCAAAGTGGTCAGTTTTTACGCCAAGCGTGCCCGGGGTGCGATGGCGCGGTTCATTGTGGAAAACCGGCTGGTTGACCCACAGGCGCTGTTTGAATTCGACAGTGGCGGCTATGCCTATCAGCCCGAAATGTCTGCGCCTGAAAAGCCGGTGTTTTTGCGCAGCGCAGTGG
>RFQY01000223.1 GCA_009924775.1 Paracoccaceae bacterium
GCGGCGTTTCGGGCGGCACGGGCAGCACCATGTCTGTTACCGCCTCTGGCGGGGTGGTGCCGGCCAGCAGCGCCTCGAATTCGGCGCTGGAAATAACGGCCACCTCGTTGACTTGAAACGGCTCGGGTGTGGGGGCGAAATTTGCGCCAAAAAACAGCCAGCCGATCAGCCCGATATGGCCTGCACCAGATATGACATGGCCCGTATTCATGGCAGCCTAGTTACCTTGCCCATCCAGCTGCGGGCCGCCGATATCGGTGACAAGCCCAATATTGGAAAATCCGCCGCGGTTCAGCGCGCCCATCACCTCCATCACGGCGGAATAGGGCACCATGCCATCGGCGCGCAAAAACACCCGGTCGCCTTGCCTTTCTGCTGCAATGGCGGCCAAGCGGGCCACCAGCGCATCGCGGGCCACTTCGGTGGTTTGGATCATCACCTTGCCATCGGCCGTCAGCGTGACGGACAGCGGCTCTTCCTGCTCGCCGGGCAGGCTGCTGGCTGCGGTTTTGGGCAGCTCGACCGGCACGCCCACCACCATCAAGGGCGCCGCGACCATGAAAATGATCAGCAACACCAACATCACATCCACAAAGGGCGTGACGTTGATTTCAGACATCGGCCGCGCCCGGCCCCCGCGGCGGCGGCGGCGCGTGCCGCCCCCCGCCTCTTTTTGCATCACGCCCGCACCCATGGCTTAGGCATCCAGCTGGCGGCTAAGGATGGTGGCAAACTCGTCTGCGAAGGCCTCGTATCCGGCGACGATTTTGTCGCTATCGGCTGATAATTTATTGTAAAAGATCACCGCAGGAATGGCAGCCAACAGGCCCAGACCCGTGGCCAACAGCGCCTCGGCAATGCCGGGGGCCACAACGGCGAGGTTGGTGTTTTGCTGCTCGGCGATACCAATAAACGAGTGCATGATGCCCCACACGGTGCCAAACAGCCCCACAAATGGCGTGACCGATCCGACCGTGGCCAGAACTGGCAGGCCGCTTTGCAAACTGTCCGCCTCTTTGGCGATGGCCACATCCATCGATCGATCGATACGCGCCTGAGCACCGGCGATAAACCCACCATCGGTGCGCAAACTGCGCTGCCATTCGATCATGCCCGCCGCAAACACACGCTGCGCGGCCCCTGCTGGTTCTGGGCCGATCTGCTGAAACAGCTCGTCCAGCGGCTCGCCCGACCAAAAGGCGCGGTCAAACACCGCCGCCTCGGCGCGGGCGCGGCGATAGGCCAGTGTTTTTTGAACAATGATCGACCACGACCAAAACGAGGCGCCCACCAGCATGAGCATCACAAGTTTAACGGTAATCGTGGCGCGCGCGAAAAGCGACCACATAGAGAAATCAATCTCTTGGGCCAGCGCAAGTGTTTGTGCTTCCATCTGCCTGCTCGTTGTTTCGCCCGGTTTTCCGGCGCTTTTGCAGGGCAGGTTAGCCCATTTGGGCACAGAAGGCCACGCCCTTTCAGTTCACATTGCCGGCACGGGCGGTTTCCTGCTGGTGGGGTGCGCCGGCTACCACTGGGGCAGGCGCACGGGGCGCCCGGCGGTGGTCATGCACACAACCGTTACCATGGCGCGAAACAGCACCTCGGCACCGCGCCGCACTTCTTGGCCCATCACCATGCGCGCGGGGCGCTTTTCTGCCACCCAAGTGGCCACCTCTAGCTGGTCATCCAGCCGCGCGGGCGCCAGATAATCGGCCTCGACCCGACGCACCGCGAAAACGATGCCTTCGACGTCTTTCATATGGTTTTGGTCCAGCCCCACGGCACGCACCCATTCGCTGCGCCCGCGTTCGATATAGCGCAGGTAATTGGCGTAATAGACAATGCCCGCCATATCGGTGTCTTCGTAGTAGACACGCACAGGCAGGGTGAAAATTTCGGTGGTCTCGCTCATGCTGCCACGCTAGGCCCAGTTTGACCCGGGAACAAGGGGCGCCGGGTAGGTTTCCAAAATTTCGTATTCCGCCCCACCCTGATGCAAAATCGAGCGATAAAGCGCAAACCCTGCCACGGTGAAAGGCGCCAGCGCCACATCCGCGCGCGCCGCCAAAAACCCCCCCAGCAAAGACATCGCCTGCGGCCCCGGGTGGCGGCCAAAGCGCGCCAGCGTGACATGCGGGCGAAAGCGGCTGCGCGCCAGATCGATCCCCGCGCCGCGCACCGCACGCTGAACGCGGGCATGCAAATCGGCCAAGGGCGCGCCACCATCGGCGCGGATATAGACCGAGCGGGGGGCGTTGGGATCGGGCAAATCAAGCCCGGCCAAACGCACCGGGAAAGGGGCAACATGAAGCATTTGCAGCCCCAGATGCAGCGCGTCTAACTGCGCCAAGCTGACATCGCCCAAAAACGCCAAAGTCAGGTGCAGGTCTTCTGGCGCCACGGCGCGGCCTGCGCGCAAATGCGCCGTAAGAGCCGCCAAATCCTCGGCCACGTGCTCTGGCATCGCAATGGCCAGAAAGGCCCGCATCAGCTGGGCTTTGCCCCGGCTGCCATGCGGGCCGCCAAGCGCAACGCGATGCTGGGGTCTTGGCTGATCGCGGGCAAAACCGGGTCGTAGCTGGCGCGGATCAGCGCCGCGATATCAGGGCGCAACACGGTGTGCCCCCCCGCCTGCGCCAAGGCAGATCGGTCGCTAAAGGCGCGATCAGACCACAGCAAAATGGTTTGCACCGCCTGCGACAGCGCGACCACCTCGGCCGACACTTTCGAAAGCTGTTCATCCATGCGCACAAAAACAAAGGCCGCCTTGATCGCGCCCTTGGGATCGAAGCGAAAGGCACGGTATTGGTTGGCATCGGCCGCGGCCAGCCGCGCCACCAGCGGGCCCAGATCGGGGATCAGCCGGTCAAGGTTGGGCACAGCGGGCAATTCGGCCCAGTCGCGCAGGAAAAACACCATCAGATTGGCGCCCAGTTCGGGGTCGGTTTCGGCCATTTCATGGCCTGCCAGCGCGCAAACCGCCTCGAACGCGCCCTTGATCACGCCCAGCGTGCCTTCTTCGGTGCCAAACACCACCGGCGCGATGGGCCGGCCCCAACGGGCAAACAGAAATTGCCCATCGGCGCGGGTGAACAGCGGGGTAATCTCGTCGGCGATCATGGGTGCAGCTCTTTGGTGGTCTCGTTTGCCGGGCCCTTATGCGGGTTGGCGCAGGATTATTCAAACAATCCTTGCTGCGCAGGCGGCTGCGGCGCGGCCAGCCCCAAATGCGCCCAGCCCTTTTGCGCCAGCATCCGGCCCCGCGGGGTGCGCTGGATCAGGCCCTGTTGCAGCAAAAACGGCTCGATCACCTCTTCCAAACTATCGCGGCTTTCCGACAGGGCGGCAGACAGGGTTTCAATACCCACCGGCCCGCCCTGATAATTTTCGGCAATCAGCGTTAAATATCGCCGGTCGGCGCCATCAAGGCCCAGCTTATCCACCCCCAGCCGCGTCAGCGCATGATCGGCAATGGCCCGCGTCACGCGGCCATTGCCCTCGACCAGCGCGAAATCGACCACACGGCGCAGCAGCCGCCCCGCGATACGCGGCGTGCCACGGGCGCGGCGGGCTATTTCTGCCGCGCCATCATCATCGGCAGGCGCCCCCATCAGCTGGGCATTGCGCGAGATGATTTGATGCAATTCGGCTTGGGTATAAAAATGCAGCCGCGTGGGAATGCCAAAGCGGTCGCGCAGCGGCGTGGTCAGCAGGCCCATGCGGGTGGTGGCCCCAACCAGCGTAAAGGGCTGCAGCTCGATGCGCACGGTGCGCGCGGCGGGGCCTTCGCCGATCACCAGATCCAGCTCGAAATCCTCCATCGCGGGGTAAAGCACCTCTTCCACCGCCGGGTTCAAGCGGTGGATTTCATCGATAAACAACACATCGCGCGCTTCTAGATTGGTTAAAATCGCGGCCAGATCGCCCGCCTTGGCCAGCACCGGCCCCGAGGTCATGCGAAAGCCCACGCCCAATTCCTTGGCCATGATCTGCGCCAGCGTGGTTTTGCCAAGCCCGGGGGGGCCATGAAACAAGGTGTGATCCATCGCC
>RFQY01000224.1 GCA_009924775.1 Paracoccaceae bacterium
TAGCCCCCGTCGCCCCGCCGCATGGCTGGAATTGATCCACGATTTGGGCCCAAACCAAACCGTGCCAATTCGCTATGCGCTGCATAGAATGCCCAATGAAAACAAGTTTTTGCTGGCGGGCGAAGATCAACGCTCGATCATGGAAATTCAGCAACAACTGCTCAACGCCCAAATCGCGCTGGAACGCGACTACGAGGCGCAGCGCGAAATTGACACGCGCTATCGCATCTTGATGGATTTCACCGACGAGGCAGTGGCACTGGTGGCCATCGGCAGCGGTGCCATCGTCGATATCAACCATGGCGCGGCCCAATTGCTGGGCTATTCGCGCTCGGATATGATCAACCAGCCGCTTTCACGGTTTTTCAAAGGGTTTTCGCGCGAAAGCCTGCTATCGGTGATTGATAACGGCAACCATTCCAGCGCCAGCGATATCCGCAGCTTTGAAACCCGCAACACCCAACGCAGCCTGCAGTTAACCGGCAAGATTTTCCGCGCATCGGGCGAACAGCTGGCGATGCTGCGCCTGTCTGACACGGTCGAGGGCACCGTGGGCGATGGCCAGCTGATCAGCGGCTTGCGGCAGCTGTTTCTCAAAGGGGTCGATGCAATCGTTTTCACCGATCGCGATGGCACCATCTTGGCGGCTGGGGAAACCTTTTTGAACCTGACCGATTTTCCCGCCAATAGCGCCATCAAGGGCCGCTCTGTCGCCGAATTTCTGGGCCGTGGCACGGTGGATCTGCGGGTATTGCTGGACAATGCACGCCGCGCCGGACAGCTGCGCATGTATGCCACCAAGATAAAAACCGATTTTGGCACGCAATTGCCGGTAGAAATTTCAGCCACTTGGCTGGACGACCAATTCGAACCCGTGATGGCGCTGGTGTTTCGCAATGCCACCAACGCCTCGACCGTGCGCGTCGACCAAAGCGCTGCGCCAGATTCCAACATGTCAAATATCGTCGAGCTGGTCGGCTCGTCGACGCTGAAAGACATCGTATCGGAAACCACCGATGTGATCGAAAAGATCTGCATCGAAACCGCGATCGAGCTGACGCGCAATAACCGCGTGGCCGCCGCCGAAATGCTGGGCCTGTCGCGCCAATCGCTGTATGTGAAGCTGCGCAAATATGGCATGCTTAGCAAGGACGACGATTAAAGCATCTGTAATCTTTGGTTTACATTTTTGATGTAGGTCGAGGCCCAGCAGGGCGGTCTGTGTAACTATACCCTTACACATTAGGGAGTTGCACATGAGAATCGTCTTTGTACACCCGAATTACCACTCTGGCGGCGCGGAAATTGCGGGCAATTGGCCCCCGGCTTGGGTGGCATATCTGGCAGGCGCGCTGAAAACCGCAGGGTTTGACGATGTGCATTTCATCGATGCGATGACAAACAACATCAGCAACGACAGCTTGCACCAACAACTGGCCCAATTGCAGCCCGATGTGGTTGGCACCACCTCGATCACGCCCTCGATCTATGTGGCAGAAGAGGTGCTGAAAATTGCCCAAAGCGTGGCGCCCAATGCCTTGCGCATTCTGGGTGGGGTGCACGCCACCTTTATGTATCGCCAAGTCCTGTCCGAGGCGCCATGGATCGACGTGATCGTACGCGGCGAAGGCGAGGAAATTTTAACCGCGCTGATGCGCGCTGTTCAGGCTGGTGACTGGCCCGAAAACCGCCATAAAATCAAAGGTCTGGCCTATATCGACGGGGGCGAAATTATGGCCACCCCCGCCGCCCCCACGGTGAAAGAGCTTGACGCCATCACACCCGACTGGTCGCTGCTGGAATGGGAAAAATACATCTATGTCACCCTTAACCGGCGCGTGGCCATCCCCAGCATGGCCCGCGGCTGCCCCTTTACCTGCAGCTTCTGCAGCCAATGGAAATTCTGGCGCGACTACCGCGTGCGCGACCCCAAGAAAGTGGTCGATGAAATCGAGGATCTGGTAGAAAACCATGGTGTTGGATTTTTCATTCTGGCCGATGAAGAACCCACCATCAACCGCCGCAAATTCATCGAATTCTGCAACGAATTGATCGCGCGCAATTTGCCAGACCGGGTGCAATGGGGCATCAACACCCGCGTCACCGACATTATGCGCGACAAAGATTTGCTGGGCCTTTATCGCAAGGCGGGTCTGGTGCATGTCAGCCTTGGCACCGAGGCCGCAGCCCAGCTGAAACTGGACCAGTTCAACAAGGAAACCACCGTCGCCCAAAACAAAGAGGCCATTCGCCTGCTGCGCGAGGCCGATATTTTCACCGAGGCGCAATTCATCGTGGGGCTGGATAACGAAACCCCGGAAACGCTGGAAGAAACCTACCGCATGGCTTGGGATTGGCAGCCCGATTTGGCCAATTGGTCGATGTATACGCCATGGCCCTTCACCCCCCTGTTCCAAGAACTGCGCGATCAGGTCGAGGTGTTCGACTATTCGAAATACAACTTTGTCACCCCCATCATGAAACCCAAATCCATGACCCGTGGCGCATTGCTGGAAGGGGTGCTGAAAAACTATCGCCGCTTTTATATGAAAAAAGCGCTGTTTCACTACCCATGGCGCGGCACCGGATACCGGCGCAAGTATTTGCTGGGCTGCTTAAAGGCGTTTTTCCGCGCCGGGGTGCAGCGGCAGTTTTACGATCTGGGCAAGCATGGCTATTTCAGCATGACATCGCGCGACAATCTGGATTTCGGATTTGATATGAACCGCACCATCGCCGATGCCCAGATGGCCGACTGGGAGGCCTCGGCCGACCGCAAACGCCGCGCCGAAGAACGCCGCGCCGCCCTGCGCGCCCAAGGCAAGGCCCGCGCCGCCACCCGCAGCGCAGCCACCGAAAAAGAGACCGGCGTTCCGGTACAGTAGCGATGCACGCCACCGCACATATCGGCCCAAATGCCATTTTGCAGCACCTTCCCCTGTTGCACAGCAGCCTCGGCCCCAACGCCACCTCAGCCTTGCTGGCGCAGGCCGGGCTGGCCCAACCGCCCGCCGCCCATGACATGGTGGCGCAGGCCACGGTGGCACGGTTTCATAACGCGGTCACCCAGCATTTGGGGGCGCGCGCCCCGGCATTGCAATGGGCCGCAGGCGTGGGCACGGGGCGCTATATTTTGGCCAACCGCATTCCGCGGCCCGCGCAGGCGCTGCTGCGCGCCCTGCCTTCCACTTGGGGCGCGCGGCTGCTGACACGCGCCATTTTGCAGCACGCCTGGACATTTGCGGGCAGCGGCCAACTGCAGGTTATCCAACGCAGCCCCTTGGTTCTGGGCTTGCACCAAAACCCATTGGCCATAGCCGCCCCCCCAGCCACCAGCCCCAGCTGCCATTGGCATGCTGCGGTGTTTCAAACGCTGTTCTCGGCGCTGATCTGGCCTGCGGCACAGGTCCGCGAAACCGGGTGTATGGCCTGTGGCGATGCATGCTGCAGCTTTCAGATTTTGCCGCATCCTGCAAATAGCCATATGTAAATCAAACTTTACACTTGCGAGACTCGCAATTGACAGTCAAGATTTACACATGAGTGTCACAGATCATATACACACGCCCCGCCTGCAGCCATTGGCCCTGCTTGAGCTGATCAAGCCTGTCACATGGTTTCCCCCAATGTGGGCCTATCTTTGCGGTTTGATCGCGGCAGGCGGCACTTGGGCCGATTGGCGTTTGGGTGTGGTGGGCATCGTGCTGGCGGGCCCCATCGTCTGCGGCATGAGCCAAGCCGCCAATGACTGGTGCGACCGCCATGTCGATGCCATAAACGAACCAAACCGGCCCATCCCCTCGGGGCGCATTCCGGGGCGTTTGGGCCTTTACGTGGCTTGGGCCATGAGCGCGCTGGCCCTATGGGTGGGCAGCTGGCTGGGGCCATGGGGCTTTGGCGCCACGCTGGCCGCCGTTGCTGCCGCTTGGGC
>RFQY01000225.1 GCA_009924775.1 Paracoccaceae bacterium
TTGCCGGCAGAACGATGGTCAGCGTTGCGATGGTGGCGGTGTGCTTGAGAATTAGCGCGGCAGCGTTGTTATTTACCGTCACAGTTGTGCCGGTTGTGGGCGTTGCTACTTGCAGCGCATTGTCAGAAATTGAGTAGCCAAGGTTTGTGAAATTGGCGTCCACTTCAGCGTGCGTCAGGGCACTGCCTTTACCAGCTCTGGTGACGATAGTACTCATGGCTCGTAGACCTCGCGGAAGGTGGCCTGGATCTGGTTATTGTTGCAGTTGCTGAGCGTGGTCTGCCACTCCTCGCAAACGTACTTGCCAGCGGTGCCGCGGGGAGGGGTCCAGTCGAAGCTCTCGACGCCGCCGCGCGCCTCCAAGAAGGTCAGGATGTTGTCCCGCTCGGTGTCGGTGCGGTTGGCGAAGGTCAAGCTCCACTCCTTCGGATCGGTGTGGAGGCCAAAGCGCACGCGCTGCTCATAGCCATCACCCGCCTGAAATTTGCGCACCCGAGGCTTGCTGCTCTCGATGGCTTCAAAGCTGGGGGTGTAGGTGAAGGTTGCCATCGGTTATGCCGCGAGAAGGCCGCCAGGCCGGCGTTGTTTGATCAGCTCCTGCTGCACAGCAGCACTGATGGCACGGCCGAGCGCCTGGCCTTGGCCGTTGTCACCCTGCACGGTGGTGCCCTTGGCATCCACGTTCACCACCACGCTGGTGCTGCCGCCGCCCGATACGCCGAGTCTGCCGTCACTGCCGCGTTTTAGGGGGATGATTGCCTCAGGACCGGCTTCGCCCATCAGGCCAAGGCGGCCGGCGCCACCGTTGGCAAATGGGAAGATCGTGGGGCGGTTGACCACGCCACCCATTGCAAATGCCTGCAGGCCGTTGCGATCAAAGGCGCCACCGTTGGCGAAGATCCCGCCTGAGAACAGCTTGCCGCCTGAAAGCGCACCGGCACCGCTCAGGAAGCCGCCGCCCGGCAGCAGGTTCTGTAGCCACTGCAGGATCGGGGCGATGATCATCAACCTGGTGACCAGGCGGGTCACTTCCTCCACGATCGAAAGCGCAAACTCCCTGAAGCTGAATTGCCCGGTGGTGGTCAGCGAAACGATCGCATCCTCCAGTCCCTTGATGGCGTTCTTAGTCAGGTTGCTGATGCCTTCGCCCAGCGTGCCGATGCTGTCGAGGTAGGAGCTGATGCCATCACGGAAGCCAACCATCGCGCCGTTGGCTGCCTCCGCTGCGCTGCTCCAGATCGAGGTATTCATCGCAGCCTCATAGGCTGCCTCGCCCAGCTCCTTGTATTTGTCCTTCAGCGCGTTGGTTTCCTCCACGCCAATGCGCTGGAGGTCGATCGCGCGGGTGCGCTGAATGTTCGCCTCTTCCTTAATGGTCAGCGCCTTGCTCAACTCCTGAGCAGCAGCTGCGCGCACCACCCGGCGCTTCTCCTCATACTCCAGCTCGATCTTCCTGATCGGGTCCAGCTCGCGCGCCAGCGCCAGCTCGGCCTTGGCCTGATCCAGCTTGTTCTTGGATGCCAGCAGCGCCTCGCGTGCTTGCCGCGCTTTATCGGCCGCATCCTTTGCAGCCGTGGCACCACCACCAGCGCCGCCCTCCAGCGCGCTCAGGTTGGGGGTGAAGCCACCGCCGCCGCCGCCCCGCAGGTCGCCCTTACCAGCCCGGTTGACCGTCTGCTGCGGCCCCATCTGGAAAGCGCGAACGCCCACACCCGCCATGTAGCCAACCACACCCGCCATGTAGCCAATCGGGGTTGAGGTGATCGCCATCTGACCGGCTTGACCCAGAGCCTTGCGGATCGGAGCAGGGATGTTGTTCCACAGTTCTGCGATCTTGCGCTGCACAATGCCGAACACGCTGCTAGCAGCGTTGGCGATGAACCCGAACGGCCCGCTGAAGGCGTTGCCGATCGCCGCTGCAGCGTTGCTGGTCATGCCCGTCAGCCAGTCCCACGCTTGGCTGACACCGCGAGCAGCAGCAGAGCCCAGTTCCACCATGTTCTTCATCGCGTTCTGGAAGTCGCTGGCGATGATCGTGCCGACGTTGTTGACCCAGCTCCTGAAACCTTCGTTGTTGTCGTAGAGCGCCTTGCTAAGCAGCCCCAGGGCAGCAACACCAGCCAGCGCCCATCCCCAGCCGGGGATAGCAAGGATCGCCGCGCTCATGGCCTGCAGGTTGCCGGTGATCATCGGGATGACGCCACCAGCCAGCGCGCTCTGGTAGCGCATGATCTCAAGCCCGTTGGCCACAGAGGCGAACAGCTTCACGCTGCCGCCAAGCAGCCCGGTCAGCGGCCCCCAGGCGATTGCCAGGGTGGCAGCACCCACAGCAGCAGCCTGCAGCGGTTCCGGCAGCTGGCTGAAGCCACTCACCACCACGGTGAGTGCATCGGTGATCTGGTTCAGCGCCGGAAGCAGCGCGATGGTGAGATCGGCTCCAAGCGCCCCGATCTTGCCACCTAGGATCGCCAGCTTGTCGCTGTACTGATCTGCCTTCTGTGCAAAGGCGGTGGTCATTTTTACTGACAGCTGCTCGATCGCTTTGCTGCCCTGGTTCAGAAACGGGATCAGATCAGCGCCAGATTTGCCCACCAAGCGCAGCGCCAAAGCCGTCTTGGCTGCGCCGTCCGGCATTTGCTTGAACCGATCGGCCACCTCAAGCATCACTTCGTCAGCAGCTTTTAGCGATCCATCGGCCTTCTTTACGTCAATGTTGAGCGCACGGAAGGTAGCGGCCGACTCTTTTCCCCCACTAGCCGCATCGACCATATTTTTGCTGAGCTTGACCAAGCCCTTGGCAACGGCGTTCAGGTCCGTACCAGAGGTGGCCGCTGCTTTCTTAAATTTTGCCAGCGTCTCGACTGCAACGCCGGTGCGCTGCGACATGTCATTCATCGCATCACCGGCCTCAATGGTGCCCTTCACCATCCCCACCAAGCCTGCTGCACTCAGTAACGGGGCAAGGGTGCCAAGCGCGCCGGAGAGGCCGGCTGCAGCGCCTGTCATGCCCCGCATGGCGCCGGTCACACCAGCGGCCGTGGTGCCCACCTGCTGCAGGCCGCGGTTCAGCGCGACGATCTTGTTCTGCCCATCAACGTCCGCCTTGATGCGGAGCATGGCGTCCATGTTCATCGCCATGCTTCAGCTCTCCTGCTTTGCGATGTAGGCCAGCACTGCGCCCTCCATGATCTGCAGTTCCTCCAGCAGGGGGCGGTGAGTGGTTTCCTCTGCTGTCAGTTTAAGGATCCACGCCACAGCGCCATAGTCCAAGCCGATCGGCCCGTTCATGCTGATGCGCCACTGCGTCTGCACACGCAGGAACAGCTCCACCACCGGCCAGTTTTCCTCCCACACCTCAAAGTCCTCCGGCGGTTGCTCTGGCATCACAATGCCAAGCGCCGCCGCGTCGGACTCCGTTTCATCCACGATCCCGCCGCCGGCCCAGTGCTCAGCGGCCTCGATCAGTTTTTTCGCTTCGCTCCCAGCAGCGAGTTGATGTACGCCTCCACCACTGCGGCCGAGACGCCGGGCACGTCCAGCAGCTGTGATTTTGCGGTTTCGCTGTAGGGGATGTCCTTGCCGGCATCGTCGGTGATGCCCTTCCAGCCGGCCAGCACTTCCTCCGCTACCTCGAGGTCAGTGGTGGTCTCAGCGCGTGCCGCCTGGATGATCGCATTGTTGCGAGCCTGCGGCAGGCGTTTGAACTCCGCGTCGAATGTTTGCCGGTCGAACCGGCCGCCGTCGATGGGAATCTCGACGGTGACCGGCCAGACGTAGGTGTCGGACTGCTTGAGAACAAACGCCATGCAGGGCTCCTATCAGGTGAAAGCGAGGCTCAGTTCATCATTGCCGGCCGTGGTCGGAACAGCA
>RFQY01000226.1 GCA_009924775.1 Paracoccaceae bacterium
AAGATTGGCATAGTTGCTCATGTCCGTCTTTCCTTTTGCGCAAATGTTTAAACGCTTAACATTAACATAATTGCCTGCCCGATGCATTCAAGCCCCCCACCCCTGCAAAGCCTGAATAGGCAGGAATTGGCGCAGCCGCGTGCTGGCAAACAGTGTTTAGGGTTACTTAAGGGTTGGGGGGCAGATTATCAGGTTTATGTCACTGCCTTCACGCGGCTGTGTTTTCCCCGCGCAAAGCGGCCAATAAATCTGCCATATCCTTGGGCAATGCGGCCTCAAAGCGCAGGGTTTCACCGCTTACCGGGTGCTCGAAACCCAGCACAGCGGCATGCAGCGCTTGGCGCGAGAACGCCGCACAGGCCGCCACAGCCGCCGCTGGCAGCGCTTTTTCCGACAATTTGCGCCGCCCCCCATACGTGGGGTCGCCCACCAGCCCGTGGCCCGTATGGGCCATGTGCACACGAATCTGATGCGTGCGCCCGGTTTCCAAACGGCATTCCACCAAACCCGCCACGCCGGGCGTGCCAAAGCTTTCCAACAGCCGCACCCGCGTGACCGCATGGCGCCCGCCCTGAAATAGCACCGCTTGGCGTTGCCGGTCGGTTTTGTGGCGGGCCAAATGTGTGGTGATCTTCATCACATTGCCGGTTTCGAAATTTACCCCCCGCACCCCGCGCAACCGCGGGTCGCTGGCATCGGGCACGCCATGGCAAATGGCCAAATAGGCCCGTTCCACGCTGTGGCGTTCAAACTGTACCGCCAGCCCATGATGGGCGCGGTCGGATTTCGCCACCACCAACAGCCCGCTGGTATCTTTGTCGATGCGATGCACGATACCGGGGCGTTTTTCGCCGCCCACCCCCGACAAGCTATCGCCGCAATGATGCAACAGCGCATTCACCAGCGTCCCCGCAGGCGAGCCGGGCGCTGGATGCACCACCATGCCCGCAGGCTTATTAAGCACGATCAGATCGTCATCTTCAAAAGCCACATCAAGGGCAATGTTTTCGGCTGAAATATGGCTATCAATAGCCTCGGCGACAGTAATTTCGACCGTGTCACCCTCGGCCACCCGGGCCTTGGCATCTGCCAAAACGGCACCGTTCACACGCACAGCCCCTTCGGCGATCAGCCGGGCCAGCCGGGTGCGCGACAGCGATGCAGCCTCTGGCACATCACGCGCCAGCGCCTTATCAAGGCGGGGCGGCGGATCTGCCGCAATCTGCAAGCGAACAAGGCGCATATCCATGACAAAGGCCCCCGAACCGGTTGAACCGGCAAATCTAAAGTTTCTGCGCCTCTTGGTCACAACCCTGACGGCGATAATGATTGTGGGCGTTCTAGTGGTGATCGCCCTGCTTGTCACCCGCTTGCGCGACACAGGGCCCAGCCTGCCTGCGGAAATCACCCTGCCCGACGGGGCCCGCGCCACCGCCTTTACCCAAGGCCAGGACTGGTATGCCGTGGTCACCGAAGATAACCGCCTGTTGGTGTTCAACCGCACCAGCGGCGCCTTGGTGCAAGAGGTGGCCATCACCGCCCCCAAATAGGGCGCCCGCCTGCAAAGCCACAGTGACGTAAGCTGTGGGGTAGACTGTGACGCAACTTGGGGAATGGTACCGCCTCCCCGGCTTGAACGGGGGACCTCTGGATCCACAATCCAGCGCTCTAACCAACTGAGCTAAGGCGGCACTGACGGGCGATTTAGCCCCCCTCGCCGGTGAATGCAAGCGGCTTTGGCCGAAAAATTGGCCCACCGGGCCAAGTTACAGCTGAACCTCCCAGATCTGGGAAACCAAGGGCCTGCCAAAGGCCGTCACTGCCTGAGATTGGGTGCAGCGCCAGCCATTGCGGGCATAAAGAGCACAGGCCGCAATGTGGCTTTCATGGGTCCACAGACGCATGGCACCATAACCGCGCGCGCGCGCCCACCCCATGCATTCAGACAGCAACATTTGCCCCAGCCCGGTGCCGCGCGCCGATGGGATGGTTAAAAACAACCGCAATTTTGCCACCTGATCGCTGTCTTTGACGCAAAAAATGCAGCCCACACGCTGGGCGCCGGCCCAAGCAATCCAGCCCCGTTCGCACGACGAATCATGATTTTGAATGAACGTGCCCACGATTTGCGCCACCAGCCCCTCGAAACTGGCGTCGAACCCCTCTTCTTGGGTGTAAACAAGGGCGTGCTGTTCAACCAGCCAACCGGCATCGCCCGGCATAAGATCTTTCAATACCACGTGGTCCATAGCGCCAAGAGATACCCCAAATACTTGCCAATCAACCCTAAAAGCGCTAGCAGCGCTGCATATCAAGGAGGCCATAATGGGCATTAACACCGAACGCGACATCGAAGCGAACCTGCAGATCGGGCCAACCGACCAAGGCATGGTGCGGTTGTTCATCGAGGCCGATGGCATCGAAATTCCGATGGATTTCGATCTGGACGAGGCCACCGAAATTGCCGAAGAGATCCGCGCCGCAATCGAGGCGGCCCGCGCCATAGGCAAGCGCCGCTAAACGGGCCGGCCAGCCGGGTCATGCAGGCGCTGCAGCCGCAGGGCCGCATTTTGTGCAAAGCGCAGCGTCAGTGCCTTGCGCCGTGCTGAGGCCAAAGGCTGGGCAGGCCCATGGCGCAAAATATGGGCATCCCACGCATCGGCCACAATCAGCCCTGTGTCGGGCGGCAACACCTCTTGCGGGAAATCGGTGCCCACCGCCCAGAAAAACTGGTCACACCATGGCAAATAGCCCTGCCATTTGGCATCGCTGCGAAAATCAGCAAGGCTTGATTTGCATTCCACGATCCAAACCTGCCCTTTCGGCCCCAGCGCCATGACATCCACACGCCGCCCGCGTTCTGGGGTAAATTCCATCAAGGGCGCAAAGCCCATGGCAGATAAATACCGCCCAACACCGCGCGCCAACACCTGCCCCGGTGCAAGCTGGGACAGATCCGCAGGGCAAAGCGCGCTGGGCAAAATATCACGGTGATCAGACATAAAGACATTTTGAACAAAAGAAGAACTTTCGCAACCCCTTGCCGTGCCCCTTCCACCACCATATGTAGCGGTGTGGCGGGTGCTGCTCTTCTCGTGACACGGTTGCATTCCGGTGGCCTTAAGCATCTCCGAGGGAGTTGGCTCTGTCCGGGTCCTGGCCCGGTTACCTGACGCCCACCTGTATATACAGGTCCTCGGGAATGAGATAACCAAACGGTTGCTGCGGGCCCGCCACACCACTTTTCACACAGGCGCAGGCATAGGTGGCACAGGCATAGGCGGCGCGGGCTTAGGCGCCGCAGGCATAGGCACGGGCGCCTAGGTTGCACAGGCGCCAAAATGCGACAGGCCCAGATGCCCGGGCCTGCTGATTTCACATATAAAACGGTAGCTTAGCGGCGGGGCGCGCGCGCAGGGGCGCGCACCATGGCAGGACGGCTGGTATCGATATGGATCGGGCGCCGGCGGCCGCCACGCGGCTCGTCGTCATCATCGTCTTTCATGCCCATGACGGCTATGGCAAATTGCACACCAGCAAACACGATACCATTGGCCAGCCACAATACGAAAACCGCCAATACGCCCTTGTCTGAATGGCTGACCAGATGCCACAGGTTTGCGATGTTGAAATACAACATCATCGCCACGAACAGCCCAGCCAAGGCGAAACCGATCAGAACATTGACGATATACAGGCGCACCAGCTTGGGCATGAAAAATCCTCCGCTCTTGCAAGTAAGCTAACCCTTAGCTGCCAATGTTCAAGGCCCGTGTTGATCAACCGGCGGGTTTTGGCCACCCCCAAGCCAAAAACTTGGGCAAAAAGGCTGTGGCATCG
>RFQY01000227.1 GCA_009924775.1 Paracoccaceae bacterium
TCCCACAGGGCTTGGCCGCCGCCATAAAGCACCCATGCGGTCCATTCTTGGGTCGACATCCCAAACGGAACGGCGGTGAAGTAGTTGAAGCCGGCGTGCTTGCCGCCCCAGTAGTATTCGGCGCCGATGTAGGCTTGGCTGTTGCCCGATGCCACTTCGTCGAACACGTCGAAGGCGCCTACGCGCTCGCCGGCGGCAAAGTATTCAACGGCAAAGTGGCCATCCGAGATTTCGCCAATGCGCTGTGCCAGGCGCTGTGCCGAAAGGCCCAGACCGGGGAAGTCGCGCGGCCAGGTCGATACGATGACCAGCTGCTTGCGCTCTTGTGCGACGGCGGGGGCAGCAAGCGATGCGCCAGTGCCGGCGATGGCTGCCCCTTTGATAAACTTACGACGATCCATATGGGAATTCCCCTCTATTGTGGTAGTTTGTAGAGCCATTCTTGTTTGCGGCTGTGGGGGCACGTTAGCGGGCAAGGGGGAAAAGCCGCAAGATTTTTCTGAAATAAACTTTTAATTTTGGACAAAAATCTTGTCCAATTGTGCCCAAGCTTTGTGCGTGGCGCAGTTTTGTGCAACTCCGCGTTGTTTTTTAATCGCAGACTCTCCATTGCAGCGCCAGCAATGCCGTGTTTGCTCGGGCTTGCATTGCTTGGGCCAAGCCGGTCTGATGGCCTTTGGCGGTTTTGCACTTAGGGGGAACGCATGGCGGTAAAAACAGCAGTGATCGGTTTGGGGATCATGGGGCAGCGTATGGTGGCGCAGATGCAGGCCAACCCGGGCTATCAGGTTGTGGCGGGCTGGGATCCCAGTGCGCAGGCCTGTGCGCAGGCGCAGGCCGCAGCCCCGGGGCTGGCTATTGCCGATAGTGCCGAGCAGGCCATGGCCGATGCCCAGCTGGTCTATCTGGCTTGCCCGCCGGTGCCGCGCAAACACTATGCGCTGCAGGCCGCCGCCGCTGGCCGGGCGGTGTTTTTGGAAAAGCCGCTTGGGGTAGACGTGGCAGAAAGCCGCGATTTGGTGGCCCGTCTGGCCGCCAGCGGCGTGCCTGCTGCGGTGAACTTTACCCAAGCGGCCAGCCCGGCGCTGACGCGCACCCACATGGCCGCGCAACAGGGGCAGCTGGGCGCGCTGGCGGGGGTGGATATTGTGGTAAGCTATGCCCAATGGCCCCGCCTGTGGCAGCAAGGCGCCGATTGGCTGCGCTTTCGTGCCGAAGGCGGCATGACGCGCGAGGTGATTTCGCATTTTCTGTTCGTCGCACAGCGCATCTTGGGCCCTTTGCGGGTGGTGCAGGCCTGCCCCAGCTACCCAACCCAGCCTGACTTGTGCGAATCTCATATGTTGTCGCGGCTGGAAAACGCCGATGGCTTGCCGGTATCGGTTTTTGCCAGCGTGGGCGGTGCCCAGCCCGACCGCCAAGAGCTGGTCATCAAGGGCCAAGCCGAAAGCCGCCGCATTACCGATTTTTACGCAGATTGGGCCAGCACTGGTGCAACCTTTAGCCCGCTAGAGCTGCCCGCGGGCGACCCGCGCAGCGGCGCTTTGCAGGCGCAACTGGGTGATCTGCTGCTCTGCCTGCAGGGCAAGCCGCACCGCTTGGCCACGCCAGACGAGGCGCTGCACGTGCAGATTTTGATCGAAACCATGCTGGCAGGGGGTGCCCAGCCAGCCTAGGGGCGGGGCCCAGTTGCAGGGGGTCAGTTGCTGCGCGGGGCAGGCTACATCGAAAACGAGGTGCCGCAGCCGCAAGACGAGGTGGCGTTGGGGTTGTCGATAACAAAGCGCGCACCGATCAGCTCGTCGGCGAAATCGATCACCGCGCCTGCCAAAAAGGGCAGCGACACTTCGTCGACCACTACACGCTGGCCCTGTGCCTCGAGCACCAAGTCGCCCTGCGCGGGCGTGTCTAGGCGGATGTCATACTGAAACCCCGAACATCCCCCGCCTTCTACGGCCACGCGCAAGGCTTGCCCTTGGTCTGCGGCCCCAATCTCTGCCAGTCGCGCAAAGGCGCGCTCGGTCACACTGGGCGGAATTTGCATATCAGTCATCCTGATGGTTTCGTTCGCGTTCAAGGTGGAATATATGGGCGGATGACCGTGCCGACAAGGACAAGCAAGCAATGACCGCCGCCGCCTATGCCGCACAGCCCGCCGCCAGCCGTGGGCGCCGCTTTGCCGAAGAAGAAAGCGCGTTTCGCACCCCGTTCCAACGCGACCGCGACCGCATCATTCATTCCAGCGCCTTTCGCCGGCTGAAACACAAAACCCAAGTTTTTGTCGAACATGAGGGCGATTATTTTCGCACCCGCCTGACCCATTCGATCGAGGTGGCGCAAGTGGCGCGCACCATTTCGGGTGCCTTGGGCCTGAACCTAGAACTGACCGAGGCCGTGGCGCTGGCCCATGATTTGGGCCACACCCCGTTTGGCCACACGGGCGAAGATGCCTTGGCCGAATTGATGGCCCCCTTTGGCGGGTTTGATCACAATGCCCAAGCCATCCGCATTGTGTGCGAGTTGGAACGCCACTATGCCGAATGGGACGGGCTGAACCTGACATGGGAAACCCTAGAGGGCATCGCCAAGCATAATGGCCCCGTCACCGGCCCCGCCCCTTGGGCCTTGGCCGCGTGTAACGACCAGATCGATCTAGAGCTGCACAGCCATGCCAGCGCCGAGGCGCAGGTGGCCGCCTTGGCCGATGATATCGCCTATAACAACCACGACCTGCAAGACGGGCTGCGCGCAGGGCTTTTCAGCTGCGCCGAGCTGATGGAGCTGCCGCTGCTGGGCGCGTGTTTTGCCGAAGTGGACCACGCCTATCCCGCGCTTGATGACAACCGCCGCCGCCACGAGGCGCTGCGCCGCTTCTTTGGCGTGCTGGTGGCAGATGTGATCGATGTCAGCCGCGCCAATCTGCGCGCGTTGGCGCCACGTTCGGCCCAAGATATCCGCGACGCAGGCCGCATGATGGTGCAATTTAGCCCCGAATTATGGGCGGATTTGAAACTGGTGCGCGCCTTTTTGTTCCAGCGGATGTATCGGGCGCCCTCGGTTGTCGGGATGCGCCGCCAAGTCACCGGTGTGATCCGTGCGCTGTTTCCCATTTACATGACGCAGCCCCAGATGCTGCCCCGCGAATGGGCAGGCGATGTGGCCGCAGCCCAAAACGAAACCGCCATGGCAAGGTTGGTCAGCGATTATATCTCGGGAATGACTGACAGGTTTGCCTTGCAAGAATTTACCCGTTTGACAGGTGAAACTGTGCTTCCCAGTCGGGCACATGTATAGCTAAGCATATAGGCCTGCCGGGGGGCAGGCTGTGTGGGTGTGGGTGTGTGCAATGGCGCGTTTGGCCGGTAAAACCATTGTCATCATTGGGGCTATGGCCGATGGGGCCGGGCCATTGGCGCAGCGCTTGGCGATGCTGGGCGCGCAGATCATCGCGATTGGCCCGCTTGAGGCGCCGTTGCTGCGCGTGGCCCGCTTGTACCCAGAAAAGATCGAGGTGCTGGCGATGGATTTGCACGATCTGGTGGCCTGCCGCCGTTTGGCGCGGCTTTGGGGGGGCGCGCCGGTGCATGGGCTGATCAACCTGATGCTCTTTGCCGCCCCGATTGGGCCTGCGCAACTGGCGCTGGAAGCGGCGGTCACGATATTGCGTCCGGCATTGGTGGTAGGGCAGGGGGCGGTGGTATGCGTGGCCCCCGCACCCGCCCCAGCCGTTGCCCGGTCCACCGACACACC
>RFQY01000228.1 GCA_009924775.1 Paracoccaceae bacterium
GCGTTGAACATTCCGCTGATGCGCCTGCCGATGATGGCCGATCCGCGCCACCCCGATTTTCACCCCGATTTAAGCCCAGAAAAACCCGTGGCGCTGTATTGCGCCAGCGGCGCGCGTTCGGCCCATGGCAAAGCTGTGCTGCAGCGGCTGGGCTATGGCGAGGTGCACAATATCGGCGGTTTTGGCGATTGGCAGGCAGCGGGCGGCGCCACCTGCCGCTAAGCCCTACATGTGAATGGCGCGCCCATAGGCATCAAGCACGCTTTCATGCATCATCTCAGACAATGTGGGATGCGGGAACACCGTGTGCATCAGATCTTCTTCGGTGGTCTCCAACTGGCGCGCCACCACATAGCCCTGAATCATTTCGGTCACTTCCGCGCCCACCATATGCGCGCCCAGCAATTCCCCGGTTTTGGCATCGAAAATGGTTTTCACCATGCCCTCGGCCTCGCCCAAGGCGATGGCTTTGCCGTTGCCAATAAAGGGGAAACGCCCCACTTTCACCTCGAATCCCGCCTCTTTGGCGCGCGCCTCGGTCAGGCCCACGCTGGCCACTTGCGGGTGGCAATAGGTGCAGCCTGCAATACTGCCCGGCTTGATCGGGTGCACCGGCTTGCCTGCGATCATATCGGCCACCATCACGCCTTCGTGGCTGGCCTTGTGCGCCAGCCATGGGGCCCCTGCCACATCGCCAATGGCATAAAGCCCGGGCACCGCGGTGCGGCAATGATCGTCTGTCACCACATGGGTGCGATCCACCTGCACGCCCAAGGCCTCTAGCCCCAAGCCTTCGACATTGCCCACAATGCCCACAGCAGAAATCACCGTGTCAAACTGGTGCTGCTCGATCTTGCCATTTATCTCGATATGGGCGGTCACAACGCCCTTGGCGCGATCCAGCTGTTTGACGCCGGATTTTTCCAAAATCGTCATCCCCTGCTTTTGGAACTGCTTTTTCGCAAAAGCGCTGATTTCGGCATCTTCCACGGGCAGGATACGGTCCATCACCTCGACCACTGTGGTTTCGGCGCCCAACGTGTTGTAAAAACTGGCGAATTCAATACCAATCGCCCCCGAACCGATGACCAACAGCTTTTTGGGCATCCGTGGCGGCGTAAGCGCGTGCTTATAGGTCCAGACCAAATCGCCATCGGCTTCGAGGCCGGGCAATTCGCGCGCGCGTGCGCCGGTGGCCAAAATGATATGCGCGCCCTGCAGATCTTCTGTGCCTTTATCGGTGCGCACTTGCACCTTGCCCTGCCCCAAAAGCTGGGCTGCCCCCATGATCACGGTGACTTTGTTTTTCTTCAGCAGATGGCCCACCCCACCGTTAAGCTGCTTGGCCACCGCGCGCGAGCGTTTCACCACCGCGTCCAGATCATAGCTGATGCCTTGGGCAGACAGGCCAAATTCCTTGGCGCGGTGCATCAGATGAAACACCTCGGACGAGCGCAGCATCGCCTTGGTTGGAATACAGCCCCAATTCAGGCAAATGCCGCCCAGATGTTCGCGCTCGACCACCGCTACAGATAAACCGTTTTGCGCGGCGCGGATGGCGGCCACATAGCCCCCCGGCCCTGCCCCAATGATAACCACGTCAAACGATTTGGCAGCCATTGCACCCTCCGATCAATATTTAGTTCAGCATTAAACTATTTCTGATCGCAGCGCAAGAATTCTGCCCACAGCTGTGGTGCTGCCTGCATCACATACAGGCAGGCATGAAATTTTGTTGAATTTTTCGCAGGTTAGGCTGCTTCCTGCATGGCACGCATGGTTTGGCCATAACCACCAGCCGCCAGATAGGCCTGTTCGGCACCCGTGCTAGGGCGGCTAAGCGCGGCGTTGCGATAGGGGAAGCGGCCAAACTGGCGGATCACCTCGCGATGGGCTTTGGCATGAAACAGGTTGCTGGCGCCGGTCTGCGGCATACGTTCCAACATCAAACGCACACAGCGTTCTTGATCGCACAGGTTTTCCGAATGCATCAGGGGCAGATAGAAAAACTGTCGCGCCGGTTCGTCGACGCGCAGATCCCACTTTCGGTCGATCGCAGATTTCGCCGCCGCCAGCGCCACGGAATCGGTGGCAAAGCTGCGTGGATCATCCCGAAACATGTTGCGCGGGAATTGATCGGTTAGAATGATATAGGCCAACACGCCATTTGGATGGGTCAACCACAGGCCATAGGCCCCTTCGCAGGCGTTTTCCCACGCGGTCTGAAACTGGTCGCGCACGGTTTGGTCCAGCGCCTGAGTGCTGTTATACCAGCCCGCTGGGCCCACCTCGTCTAGCCAAAAGCCCAAAACTTTGTCTACGGCGACCATCGTAGCCTCCTGCCCATGCGCGTTTGTGCGCTTTTTCGACTGTTACAAAAGTTTTAGGGAAATAAGTAGTCAAATTTTCCTACAATTTCGACATTTTGTTACCAAGTCGCGCAATTACCCCCCAGGCCCCCGGGCGGCAGCCTCGGCTTCGGCTGCAGCTTCGGCCTCGGCTGCGGCTTCTTCGGCCACATCGGCGGCATATTCCTGTGCCACCTCCATCGCCACAACCGAGGCTGTCGGCATCATCGGCGTATAGGCTGCTGTTTCATCGGTATTGGGGGCGGCGCGCTGCGTCATCCGATAGGCGGCATAAACCGCCAGCACGCTCATCATCACGGCGATGATCAAGAAAAACCCATAGGCGCCCAACACGCTCATCAACCACCCCGTCACCATCGGGCCAGCGATGGCGCCCAACCCATTCACAAACAACATCCCCCCCGAGGCCGCCGCCATATCGTCTGTGTCCAAAAAGTCGTTCGTATGGGCAATCAGCAGCGAATAAAGCGGGTTGGACGTGCCCCCGATAAAGAAAGCCGCCGCCAGCAAGATTGTGAAATCTTGCCCAAACCAAAAGGCCAGCAGCGCCGCCCCCCCGCCCAGCGCGGCGGTGACCATAATCAGCACCCGCCGGTCCATGCGGTCAGACAGCCAGCCAAGAGGATATTGCAACACCAAGGCCCCCACGTAAAAGGCCGAAACGAAAATCGAAATCTCGGCCAGGCTTAACCCGGCTTCGGCGCCAAACACCGCCGACATGCCAAATTGCGCAGCAAAGACGCTGCCCAACATGAACATGCCCACAAACCCCAAGGGCGAGACATGAAACAACGCCCTCAGGGTTTTGGGCTTGGTCGCCTCAAAGGCGGGGGTGGGCGAAATGGACAGCAAGATCGGGGCAAAAGACACCGACACCAAGACCGAAGGAATGATGAACAGCAAAAATCCGCTGGCATCGGGCACATTCAACAAGGCCTGCGCCGCGATAATACCCAGCATTTGAACGATCATATAAAGCGACAGCGCCTGCCCGCGCTGATCGTTGGTGACGGAATTGTTCAACCAGCTTTCCGCGGTCACATAAACGCCCGAAAAGCAAAACCCGATCACCAGCCGCCCCAGCACCCACACGTAAGGGTGCGCAAACGCCGGGTACAAGATCAGCACCGCCGAAATCAAGCTGCCCAGCGCCGCAAAGACACGCACATGCCCCACCCTGCGGATCAGTTCAGGCGTCAGCCGCGAGCCCCCCAAAAACCCCACGAAATAGGCCGACATCACAACCGACAATTCCAGCGTGGAAAACCCAGCCGCCTGCCCCCGCACCCCCAAAAGCGTGCCCTGCAAGCCGTTGCCAAGCATCAACAGCGTCATGCCCAACAGCAACGCCCAAGTGTTTGATAAAACCTTAAACATGAA
>RFQY01000229.1 GCA_009924775.1 Paracoccaceae bacterium
CCATTGCCGCGCGGCGCACCCAATGGCTGGGGCTGCGCACCCATTGCGCCACGTCTTCGATGCGCGCGGGCTGGGCCAGCAGGCGTTTTTGCCCCGCGATCATGGCATGATCGGCAATGGCCCAACTGTCCAGATCGGGCAGCCATGATTGGATCAGCGCCCAGGCTGCGCCATCATCGGGGCGCATGCGCGCTTGGGTCAGCAGCTTTGCCGCCAGAACGCGCCCCTCGAAGCTGTTTGTGTGCCACAGCTCGCCGGCCAGCGTCAGGCGATTGGGCAGGGGCAGGGCCGCGCGCAGGCTGCGGGCCATGTCATCCAGCGGGCCATTGGGCACGCCGATATAGGGGCGGGGCACCTTATGGTAGGCCAGCATGCCTTCGGCGCGGTCTGGCACGGCCATGGCGTGCAGGGCCGCCATGACCTCGGGGGTGGTGTTTGGGGTGTTCATTCTACGGTGACCGATTTGGCCAAGTTGCGGGGCTGGTCCACATCGGTGCCCTTGGCGATGGCGGTGTGATAGGCCAGTTGCTGGGCTGGGATGGCATAGAGCATCGGCGCCAGATCGGTGGGCACGCTGGGCAAGGTCAGTGTTTGCCACGTGTTTTCCCCGGCGGCCGCCACACCCGGTTCATCGGTGATCAAGACCACCTTGCCGCCGCGGGCCATCACCTCTTGCATGTTGGAGACGGTTTTATCAAACAGCGCGTCGCGCGGGGCCATGATGACCACGGGCATTTTTTTGTCGATCAGCGCAATAGGGCCGTGTTTTAGTTCACCCGATGCATAAGCTTCGGCGTGTATGTAGCTGATTTCTTTTAGTTTAAGTGCCGCCTCTAGCGCCAGGGGGTACATCAGGCCGCGGCCCAAAAACAGCACGTCGCTGGTTTCGGCCAGCTTGCGGGCAATCGCCTTGGCGCGGCTGTTTTGTTCCAGCGCTACGTTTAAAATGCCCGGCAGGCTGCGCAGGGCCGATAGCTTGTCGGCCAAGGTTGCGTCATCAATATGTCCGCGCTGGTGGGCCGCTTTCAGCGCCATCATGTACAGCACGCTCAGCTGGCAGGTGAATGCCTTGGTCGAGGCCACGCCCACCTCGACACCGGCCAAAATGGGCAAGGCGCAATCGCTTTCGCGCGCGATCGAGCTTTCGGGCACGTTGACCACCGAAACAACATGCCGGGCCTTGCCCGCGCAATAGCGCAGCGCTGCCAGAGTATCGGCGGTTTCGCCCGATTGGCTGACAAAAAGCGCAATGGTATTGGCGGTTATCGGGGGCTCGCGGTAGCGAAACTCGCTGGCGATGTCCACCTCGACGGGTAGGGCGGCGATTTGCTCGAACCAATATTTGGCGGTGAGGCAGGCATAAAAGGCAGTGCCGCAGGCCACCATGGTGATGCGTTCGATTTGGCTGAAATCGGGCATTTCAGCGGGCAGGGTAATGTCGTTGCCATCGGTGCTGATGTAATGGCCAATGGCTTGGGCAATCACCGTGGGTTGTTCGGCAATTTCTTTTGCCATGAAATGCTTGTAGCCGCCCTTGTCCACTTTGGTGGCGTTGATTTCAATTTTGCGGGCTTTGCGCGCCACTTCGGCGCCTTTGTCATCAAAAATTGTCAGGCTGGTGCGGGTGATGATGGCCCAATCGCCCTCGTCCAGATAGGTGATTGTGTCGGTCAGGGGGGCCAGCGCGATGGCGTCCGAGCCCACGAACATCTCGCCCTCGCCATGGCCAATGGCCAAGGGGCTGCCTTTGCGCGCAGCAATCAGCAGGTCTTCGTGGCCCTGAAACAAGAAGACCAGCGCAAATGCGCCTTCCAGCTTGGCAATGGTTTGGCGCGCGGCTTCGGCAGGGGTGGCGCCTTGGTCTAGAAACTCGGCCGCCAGCAGCGCCACGGTTTCGGTATCGGTTTCGGTGCTGAACTGGCGCCCGCGTTCGGCCAACTCGGCCCGCAATTGCCGGAAATTTTCGATAATGCCGTTATGCACCACGGCCACTTGGCCCGCCATATGGGGGTGGGCATTGACCACCGAGGGCGCGCCGTGGGTGGCCCAGCGGGTATGACCAATGCCTGCCTTGCCGGCCAGTGGTTCGTGCACCAACAGATCCGACAGGTTGACCAGCTTGCCCAAGGCCCGCCGGCGCGCCAGCTGGCCATCGTTCAGCGTGGCAATGCCGGCGCTGTCATAGCCGCGGTATTCCATACGTTTCAGCGCCTCTACCATCAGTGGCGCTGCCTCGTGTTGGCCCAGTACCCCTACAATTCCACACATTATTCGGCCCTCATATCGCGTTTGGCCTTTTTGGCCTTTAACATTTCGAACAATTTCCGTGCCAAGCCCGGTTTGGTTTGCTGATCGGCGCGCGCCACCGCCAGCGCATCATCTGGCACATCGCGCGTGATCACCGAGCCCGAGCCCGTCATCGCCCCATGGCCCACACGCACAGGCGCAACCAACATGGTGTTCGAGCCAATGAAGGCCCGCGCCCCAATTTCGGTGCGGTGTTTCATGACGCCATCATAGTTGCAGGTGATCGTGCCCGCGCCAATATTACTGGCCGCCCCCACATGCGCATCACCGATATAGCTGAGGTGGTTGACCTTGGCGCCTTCGTCCAGAATGGCGTTTTTGATTTCCACGAAATTGCCCACGCGCACATCTTCGGCCAGTTCGGCACCGGGGCGCAGGCGGGCATAGGGCCCAATCACCGCGCCGCGGCTGACATGGCAACCCTCGAGGTGGCAAAAGGCGCGGATCGTGGCGCCGCTTTCCACTGTAACATTGGGGCCAAAAACCACATGTGGCTCGATCACGCTGTCGCGCCCGATGACGGTGTCATGGGCCAAGAAGACCGTTTCCGGGGCGGTCAGGGTGATGCCATCGGCCAGCAGGTTGGCCCGGGCGCGGGCCTGAAAGGCGGCTTCGGCCTGTGCCAATTCGGCGCGCGAATTTATGCCCATCGTTTCGGCCTCGTCGCAGGTGACGGCGGTGGCCGACAAACCATGGGCGCGGGCCAGCCCGACCACATCGGTCAGGTAATATTCGCCGCTGGCATTGGCATTGCTGATTTGGGCAATCAGGTCGAACAACTGGGTGCAATCGGCGGCAATGACACCCGAGTTGCACAAGGTAATGGCGCGTTCGGTTTCGGTTGCGTCTTTATATTCGACAATCCGCTGCAGGCTGTCGCCCTCCATCACCAAGCGGCCATAGCGGCCCGGGTCTTTGGCAGAAAAGCCCAGAACCACCACATCATGGTCGCGCCGCGCGGCCTGCATGGCCGCCAGCGTTTCCGGCTGGATAAAGGGGGTGTCGCCATACAGAACGATCACATCGCCAGTAAAATCTGCCAGCGCGGTACGTGCCATATCCACGGCATGGCCCGTGCCTTTTTGTTCGGGCTGCAAAACCAGCTCTATTGTCTCATCCCAAGACTTGGCCGCTTTGCCAACGGCCTCGGCGCCGTGGCCTGCCACCACGATGCAGCGCGCCGCCTCGATCTGGGCTGCGGATTTCAGCGCATGCACCAATAGCGGCGCACCGGCCACTTGGTGCAATACCTTGGGCAGGTCCGAGTTCATACGCGTGCCCATGCCAGCGGCCAGGACGATCAATGCAGTTGCCATGAAAAAACTCTTTAATTTGCGCTTTTGGCCGTTATACGGGCTTGTGGGCGCGGCGCAAGCCAGTGCGCCATCACGTGAG
>RFQY01000230.1 GCA_009924775.1 Paracoccaceae bacterium
TTGGCGCTGGTTAGCTTTGGCGCGGTGGCGTTGGCGCAGGCCACGTTCCCGCTGTGGGCCAGCCATCCTGCGGCGGTGGGGCTGCGGGTGCACCTGTCCAATGGGCTTTATGCCAATGCCATATTCGACCGGCTGCTGGGCGGCTGGCGGCAAAAACCAACCCTTTAAACCCCAAGGAGCGACACCAGATGTATATGCAACACGCAATCTACCCCGCCGCCCTGTTGGAATTGGTGGCCGAGGGCGAAAAGGCAGCCCACGCCATTCCGCCGCTGTTTCCGCTGGCTTCTAGCGTTGCGGTGAACCCGTTTTTGGGCCAATCGGACGAACCTTTGGCTAAAACGGCGGCGCGTATCGCGCGTGTGGCCGGGGGCCGCATTGTGCCACAGCGCGCGCATTTTGCCCAGAAATGGGCTGCGGGCCAGATCGTGCACGAGGATTTGCAAGCCGCGCTTCAGGCCTATCCCACAGGCCCTGCGCGCCCCGATATGGCCACGCTGCTGGCCGCGCTAGAGCGGCCCGCGCCCCAGCCGCAGGCCCTGCCGACGGCGGCAGAACTGGCCGCTGATGTTTCCGGCATCGATTGGCCCGGTATCATTGCCGAGCGGGTGGGCCATTGGGCGGCGGCCCATTTCGACCAAGGCCAAGCGCTGTGGCAGCCCAGCCGCGCAGGCGGGGCCTTTGTGGCGTGGCGTGAATTTGCCCTGCGGGATCTGAGCGTGGAAATTCATGGGCTGTCTGACTTTGGCGCCTTTGTGGCGGCCAGCAGCCGGGCGCCGTGGCGCGCGATTGGCAGGGCCGCTGAAACGCTGGGCCTACCCACCCAGGCCGCGGGCAGCGCCTTTCACTGCTGGCTGATGTCTTTGGGGGGCTGGGCGCAATATGCCCGCTATCTGCTGTGGCAGGCCGAATTGCAGGGCCAGCGCGATGGCACGGTGGCCGAATTGCTGGCGATCCGCATGCTGTGGGACGAGGCGCTGTTTGAGCGCTATAAAGATCAGATTGAACCGAAATGGCGCCACGTGGTGGACCAGCACGCACAGCCCGTGCAGGCCAGCGCCGATGATCACATCGATGCCATCTGGCAAGAGGCCGCTGAACGCGCCGCCCAGCGCCATTTGGCGGTGGCCTTGCAGGGTGCCGCGCCTAAAGCGCCGCGCGCCGATACCCGGCCCGCGCTGCAGGCGGCCTTTTGTATCGATGTCCGCTCGGAAGTGTTTCGCCGGGCGCTCGAGGCCCAAGACAGCGCCATTGAAACGCTGGGTTTTGCGGGGTTTTTTGGCCTGACCGCGGCGCATCGGGCGGCGGGCAGTGACGTGGTCGAGGCGCGCGGCCCGGTGCTGCTGCAAATGGGGTTGCACAGCCATGCTGCTGAACCGCAGGCCGCAGATCTGCAACGCCGTTACGCGGCGCGGGCGCGGCGGGCGTGGGGGCGGTTCAAGCTGGCGGCTGTGTCCTCTTTTGCCTTTGTCGAGGCAATGGGCCCCGTCTACATGGGCAAGCTGGTGCGCGATGCTTTGGGTCTGGGTGGCGCGGCGGGGGCGGGCGCCCCTGTGCAACCCCGCCCGCAGCTTTGTGCTTCGGTTGATACGGCCCAGCGGGTGGACATGGCCGAAACCGTGTTGCGTGCCATGTCACTGACCAAGGGCTTTGCGCCGGTTGTGATCTTGGCCGGCCACGGCGCCACGGTTGCGAATAATCCGCATGAAAGCGGCCTGCAATGCGGCGCCTGTGGCGGCTATGCGGGGGATGTGAACGCCCGGCTGCTGGCCGGTGTGCTAAACGACAGTGCGGTGCGCCAAGGGCTGCTGGCGCGGGGGCTGAGCATTCCCGCCGATACCGTTTTCGTGCCTGCCTTGCACGATACCACCACCGACAGCGTCACCTTGTTTACCCAAGACCTGCCCCCCGAGGCCCCGATGCGGGCCTTGCCGCAGTTGCAGGCGTGGTTGCAGGCGGCAGGCGCATTGGCACGGGCCGAGCGGGCCGCGCGCCTGCCCCGCGCCAAGGGCGGCGCCGATGTGATGCGCCGCGCCAGCGACTGGGCCGAGCTGCGCCCGGAATGGGGTTTGGCGGGCTGCAATGCCTTTGTGGCCGCCCCCCGGGCGCGCACCGATGGGGCCAATTTGGGCGGACGGGCGTTTTTGCACAGCTACGACTGGCGCGCCGACGATGGGTTTAAGGTGCTGGAACTGATCATGACCGCGCCGGTGGTGGTGGCCAGCTGGATCAGCCTGCAATATTACGGCTCGGCCGTGGCGCCACAGGTGTTTGGCGGCGGCAACAAGCTGTTGCACAATGTGGCGGGTGGCATCGGTGTGCTAGAGGGCAATGGCGGCGCCCTTCGCCCCGGCTTGCCTTGGCAATCGGTGCATGATGGGCAAGCGCTGCAGCACGAGCCGCTGCGCCTAAGCGTGGTGATCGAGGCCCCCCGCGAAGCCATGAGCGCTGTTTTGCAGCGCCATCCACGGGTGCGGGCCTTGTTTGACAATGGGTGGCTGCACCTGATTGCCATGGACGAGAACGGGCATTTGCGCTGGCGCTATGACCGGGCGCTGGGCTGGCAGGATATGGTGGCGCCCACAGCCCCCAGCGCGGTGGCTGCAGAATAACCCGCCCGCCCTTGTTGACCCTGCCTGTTAGTGCGGCAGGGTCAGCGCCTGTCTGTCGATCTTGCCGGTGCCGGTTTTGGGCAGCTCTGGCAGAAACTCTATCATGCGGGGCGCTTTATAGGGGGTAAGGTTCTGTTTTACATGGGCGCGCAAGGCCTCGCGCATGGGGGCATCGCCTGTGCGGCCCGCTTTCAGGCTGATCACCGCACGCAATGCCATGCGCTGATCGGGCAGTTGATGGGCCAAGACGGCGCATTCCTGCACATCGGGGTGGTCGTTCAGGCAGCGCTCTACCTCAAGCGGCCACACCCATTGGCCTGATATTTTGATCAGGTCGTCGGCGCGGCCTTGAAAGTAATAATAGCCGTCCTTTTCCAAGAACCGATCGCCTGTGTAAATCCAGTCGTCGCGCATGGTTTCGGCGGTTTTGTCGGGGCGGTTCCAATAGTGTGGCGCGGTAGAATGGCCGCGCACCAGCATCACCCCCTCTTGGCCGGGTTCTGCCAGGTGGCCTTCGGGTGTTTGCAGGCGTATCTCGTAGCCCGGCACGCGCGCGCCTGCGGCGCCCGGGCGATGATCGGTCAGGCGGTTGGACAGATAGACGTGCAGCACCTCGGTAGAGCCAAGCCCCTCGGTTGGGCCATGGCCTGTCAGGCCCTGCCATGCGGCATACACTTCGGCCGATAAAATTTCGGCCGCCGACATGGTTTGCCGGATCGAGGACAGATTGCGCTGTTCAATCTCTGGCACACCACACAGCGCGGTAAACAGCGTGGGCAGCCCAAAAAACACGCTGGGGCGGTAGGTTTCGATTGCCCCTAGCACGGTGCTGGGGTCTGGGCGCCCGGGCATCAGCACCGCGGTTGCGCCCACGGCAAAGGGAAAAACCAGCGAATTGCCAAACCCATAGGCGAAATAGGCCTTTGGCACCGAATAGCAGATATCATCCGCCCGCAAGCGCAGCACATGGGCGCCAAAGCTGTGTTGAATATAGGCGGGGTCATGGTGCAGATGCACAATGCCTTTGGGCCGCCCGGTCGAGCCCGAG
>RFQY01000024.1 GCA_009924775.1 Paracoccaceae bacterium
CGCAGTAAAAAAGATCGACATGCTGGGCGTTTTCTTCAAGGGCATGTGCCCAGGCCAGAAACGGGGTAATGCCGATGCCCCCGGCAACCCAAATCTCTGGCATTTTTCCATCATGTCGAAATCTGCCAAAAGGCCCTTGAACCCGCACATCCTGACCAATTTGCACCTCGTTTTTCAGGCTAAAGGTAAAATCGCCAAGGGCCTTGATCGTTACCCGCAAAGAGCCGTTTTCATCAATTTTCGAAAAGCTGAATGGATGAGGCTCGGCCATGCCGGCGCCCGTGAACCGCAACACGCCGAACTGCCCCGGTTTGGGGCGCAGTGGTTTCCCGGAAGGTGACAGTGTGATGGCCATAGCATCACCCGTGTCTTGAATGTCTGTGATCTTGTAGGCGTAGCTTGGGCGCATCGTTTCAGGCAGAAGCATCCAGATGTAAGCCGCAAGCCCAGCCATACAGAAAAACCCGGTATACAGCCCTGACGGGTCGCTCATGGCAAAGGGCTTCATGATGAAAAAGAAATGGAACACCCCTGCGGCAAACATCGCCCCCATGGCTTTGTGCGTCCATTTCCAAAGATGATATGGGATGAAGGTCGCAACCGACACGACCACCAGGATCAAAAAGCCATAAAGGCTGATTTCGCCCACGGTTTCCGCCAACTCGTTAAGCGCAGTTTCGCGGCCTAGGTCGCGCATGTCTGCATCAATCGTATCATGCAGCAAAACCGCGATCATGGCGATGATGCCTGCCCATTTGTGCAAGACATAAACCCGGTCCAATCCACCAAAGACTGTTTCGATACCCCACAGCCGGGTCGACAGGATTTGCCCCCAAGCCATCAAGATCAACGCAGCAAGACCAAGATACTGGGAAAAGAGTGCGACCTTGTCGGCCACATTCGGCAGCGAAAAGAGTTGATATGCGGGGAAAAGTGCTGTCGCCGCTATAATCAAAAGTCCAAGAGGGTTCATGTTAACGTCCAAAATTACCAATTTCTGCTACTAATTAACCAAGCCGTCTGTCATGCGACCATCTGGAAAAGGCGCGTCAGGTTCAAACACCCTGTGGCTTATGCTGTCTAGCAAACTGAGACGCAGTGTGCCTTTAGGGTTGCCCATTCGGCGTCTCGAATATCGGCTATTCGCGCGATAGAAAACCCCTTGGTTCCGGGCTTGGGTCAAATGTTTGCGAAGGAAAGAGGCTATTCAAACGGCCCGCAGCAGCGATGACTATGGGCTCTAAGCCACCTTGAAACTGCCCCGCGCCCCCCGGGCCGTGGGGTGACGCCGCTCTCAAAACGGGATCTCATCGTCGCGGTTGGGCAGCGGGCACTGGAAACACCGTTCTTCGGCACCCGCCAGTTGAAAACGCGGTGCCCGCGCTATTGGGCGCACATGGCCTTGATTGCGCGGGCGGTATCGGGGTTGGCAGCCAGCGTATCGGCGGCAATATCGCGGGCGGTTTGCAACAGGTCTTCGGGCGCCACGATACGTTCGATCAGGCCAAAGGCCAGCGCCTCGTCTGCGGTAATTTTTTGCCCCCCCATCAAGATCAGCTTGGTGCGGGCCGGGCCAATCAACGCCGCCATGCGCCCGGGATCCGACGGTTGGGGCAAATAGCCCAGTTTCATCACCGGATAGAAAAACTTGGCCCCCGGCACAGCGATGCGCATATCGCAGGCCAGCGCCATGCCATTGGCGCCGCCCGCCAGCGTGCCGTTTAGGGCCGCCAATGTCAGGCATGGCAACGCCGCAATTGCACCTGACAGACGCTCCCACAGGGGCGATGTGGCCAGACCTGCCCGCGCGGCATCTAGATCGGCACCCGCAGAAAACACCTTGCCCGCGCCGGTCAACACCAAGGCGCGCACCTCGTGCGCGGCTTCGGCAATGTCGCACAATTGGGTCAACATCTCGGCGGTAAGGGAATTGGCCTTTTCTGGCCGGTTCAGCGTAACCAGCCACAGGCCGTTATCTTCTTTTTGCAGCTCGATCATGCCACCAGCCCCAGCGTTTGACGAATGCCTTGGTCGCGCAGCGAAATCTCTTGGCCCAAATAGGCATCTGATGCGGGCTGGCACATCCACAGCAGGCAGCGCGCGGGCCATTCCGGCGGGATATGATCGTGCCATTCCAATTGGCTGATGGGGTTCACACCACTGGCCTTGATTTCGCGCTGCATTTGGGTGGCCACCGTGCCCGGCGACAGGCCCATAATACGCAGCCCGTGCTGGGCCACTTCCAAATGGGCGTTGCGCGTCAGCATTGCCGCCCCGGCCTTTGAGGCGCAATAATGGCTCCAACCTTCCAGCGGGTTATGGGCCGCGCCTGAACTGATGGTGATAATGGTGCCATGGCCTGCGGCCAACATCACGGGCAGGGCCGCGCGCATCCCATAAAAGACGCCCTTTAAATTGATATCAATCGCGCCCCCCCATCCGGTCGGATCGGCCTGTGACAACAGCGAAATAGGCTCGATCACGCCAGCGTTGCCAATAAGAACATCCAAGCCACCAAAGCTGGTGCAGGCCAGATCCACCGCTGCCTGCACCTGCGCAAAATCGGCCACATCACAGGCAATGGCACGCGCGTTTGGGCCGATGTCATCGGCAATGGCTTGCACCGCAGGCAGGCTGCGCGCTGCCAGCACTAGGTTGGCACCCTGCTGGGCAAACAGCCGCGCCGTGGCCTCGCCTATGCCGCGGCTGGCGCCAGTGATCAAAACGGTTTTTCCGGCCAGATCTGTCATGGGGTTCCCTTTGTTCGTGTTTTGCCTGTGGTAAACCGCCTATGCGCCCGGGTCCAGCCACTAGCGCCTTGACCACAGGGGTTGGGCACCCGACATTAGATGCAACGTGAAAAAAGGGCCCATCATGAAACTGATCGCAAAAATTGCCATCTCGGCCGCATTTATGGCCATGGCCAGCACGCAAGCCGCCATGGCCGATTTGGCCCCGCGCCAAGTGTGGGACGATTGGAAAGCGTATTTCACCGGCTTGGGCTATACCATCACCGGGGCCGAGCAAGAGGCCGATCGCGCGCTATTTTTGCAAGATCTCACCCTTACGATTGCCCTGCCCGATAGCGCCGGCACCGTCGCCGCCCAACTGGGCGATGTGCAGTTTCAAGCCCAAAGCGATGGCAGCGTAGCGGTGGTATTTCCTGCGGAAATCCCCGTGCGTTTTGCCATGGTCGGCACAGATGGCGCGCAACTGCGTGGCACAATCGTGAACCGCCAAACCCTGTTTTCACTGATCGTCAGCGGTACGCCCGAAAAAATGGCCTATAGCTATAGCGCCGCACAGGTGCAGATGGCCTTGGACAGCCTGATCATCGATGACTTGGCGATGCAAACCGCCGATACCGGCCTTACCTTGCGCGATGTATCGGGGCGCGGCACAAGCGAAGGCCGCAGCCTGACACAATCGCAACAACAGCTGCAAATTGCGCAGCTAGACTATGCCATCGCGCTATCCGCGCCAAAAGGCCCCGACAACAGCATCGATATACGCGGCACGCTACAAGATGTGTCCCAGCAAAGCCTGACCGCCATGCCACAATCTGCGGACCGCACAGATTTCAAAGGCATGCTACAGGCAGGCTTGGCGATTGAAACCCAGCTGCGGTATGGCGCCGGCCAAAGCAGCTGGAGCTTTGTAGAAGAGGGCGCGCGCGTTACGGCCGAGGGCACATCAAGCATGGGCCAATTCAGCGGCGCCCTGTCCAGCAGGCAATTGGCCTATTCTGGCAGCGCAACCCAGCAATATACCGTGCTTACCGGCACAGATTTGCCATTACCGGTCGAATTTTGGTCAGAAAAAACCGGGTTCGAAATAACCATACCCACAGCGGTTTCGATGCTGCCGCAGCCCTTTTCCTTGGGCGTCACGCTGCAAGGGGTGCGCGTGTCCGAGGTGCTATGGGCCATGCTGGACCCGCTAAAGAAACTGCCGCGCGATCCGGCCAATTTGTCTGTGCAGCTGGCGGGCACAGCGCGCGTTGATAGCAACCCATGGGATCCCGAGGCGATGCTGGCGCAAGACAGCCCATTTTTGCCCCAAACCCTAGACCTGCGCGCCCTGACCCTTAGCGCGGCGGGCGCCACGCTGAACGCCCAAGGCGGCTTTTCCTTTGATGGCGACGATCTGCAAACTTTCCCCGGCATGCCCCGCCCCGAAGGCATGCTAAATGTCACCATCAGCGGGGCGCAAACCCTGCTGGAAACCTTGGTGGAAATCGGCCTTGTGCCGCAAGAACAGGCCATGGGGGCCTTGATGATGTTGGGTATTTTCACCGTGCCGGGCACAGCCGAGGGGCAGCTGACCTCGCAGCTGGAAATTAACGCCCAAGGGCATGTGCTGGCAAATGGCCAAAGGCTGCGCTAGGGCCTATATCTGGCCAAAGGCGCAGCCCAGCATGTGCCCATCACTGTGAAGGAGTATCCATGTCGCACCCCCTAGAGGCCCTATGCCACCAATTGCTGGATGCCGCACGCAGCGCGGGCGCAGATGCCGCAGATAGCATGGCGGTTGGCGGCACCTCTGTCTCTATCGATATTCGCGAAGGCAGGTTGGAACAGGCCGAACGCTCGGAAGGGGTGGATCTGGGGTTGCGGGTGTTTGTCGGCCAACGCCAAGCCAATGTTTCCGCCTCGGATATTCGGCCCGAAACCTTGCAGGAAATGGCCCTGCGCGCCGTGGCAATGGCACGCGAAGCCCCCCAAGACCCGCATGCAGGCTTGGCCGACCCATCGCAACTGGCGCAAAATATCGATGCCAATGCCCTGCAACTTTGCGACCCTGCCGCCGAACCCACGCCAGAGGCGTTGCAAGAAGATGCCCTGCAGGCCGAGGCCGCCGCCCAACAAATTGCAGGCATTTCGCAGGTGCAGGGCGCCAATGCGGGCTATGGGCGCACCGATATCTGGCTGGCGGCCAGCAACGGGTTTTCAGCAGGCTACGCGCGCACCCAGCGCAGCATTTCCTGCGTGGCCATTGCCGGCACCGGCACCGGGATGGAGCGCGATTTCGATGGCGATGGCCGCAGTTTCCAGACCGATTTGCGCAGCGCCGCTGACATTGGCCGCTGCGCTGCCGAACGCGCGGTGGCGCGCTTGGGCGCGCGCAAGCCCCCCACCGGCGCCTATCCGGTGCTGTTTGACGAACGCATTTCATCCTCGCTGATTGGGCATTTGGTTGCCGCAATCAATGGGCAGGCCATCGCCCGTGGCGGCTCGTGGTTGCGAAACGCGTTGGGCCAACAGGTGCTGCCCCACGGCCTGTCGTTGGTCGAAGACCCGCATCGCCCGCGCATCAGCGGCTCGCGCCCGTTCGATGCCGAAGGTCTGCCCACACAGGCGCGCACGATCATCGATAACGGCATTCTTACTGGTTGGACGCTGGATTTGGCCACCGCCCGGCGGCTGGGCATGGCCCCAACAGGCAATGCCGCCCGCGGCACCGGCGCCCCCCCCGCACCGGCGCATTGGAACCTTAGCCTGACCCAAGGCCCGCATACCCGCGCCGAGCTGATTGCCACCATGGGCACGGGGCTGTTGGTGACCTCGATGATCGGCGCCACGATCAACCCCAATACTGGGGATTATTCGCGCGGGGCATCTGGGTTTTGGGTAGAGAACGGTGAAATCACCTATCCGGTGAACGAATGCACGATAGCGGGCAATCTAAACGATATGTTGCGCAGCATGGTGCCAGCCAATGACGGGCGGCAATGGCTGTCGCGGGTTGTGCCCTCGGTTTTGGTCGAAGGGATGATGCTTGCCGGTGCATGATGATTTGGACTTGCTGACACAGGCGGCGCTGGCGGCGGGCAAACTGGCCCGCAGCTTTGTTGGCCAACGCTACGAGATCAGCGAAAAGCCCGGAAACCTAGGCCCGGTCACAGATGCCGACCACGCTGTGAACGACCAGCTGTGCACATTGCTGCGCGGCGCCCGCCCAACCTATGGCTGGCTGTCCGAGGAAACCGAAGATGGCATCAAGCGGCTGGGCGAAAGCCGGGTTTTTGTGATTGACCCAATCGATGGCACGCGCAGTTTCATCGAAGGGGGCAGCGCATGGGCGCATGCCTTGGCCATTGTTGAAAACGGTGTGCCGGTTGCCGGGGTGGTGTATCTGCCGATGAAAAACAAGCTCTACCGCGCTGCCGCTGGGCTGGGGGCACAGCTGAATGGCCAGCCCATACGCGTGGCGGGGCGCGGGCAATTGCAAGGCGCCACGATGGTTGCCGCGAAACCAAATTACGACGCCAGACATTGGCAAGGCGCGGTGCCCGATGTCACCCGGGTCTATCGCCCCTCTTTGGCCTATCGGCTATCGCTGGTGGCCGAAGGCCGGTTTGACGCCATGATGACGCTGCGCCCCAGCTGGGAATGGGACATTGCCGCCGGCGCGGTTATTTTGCAGCAGGCAGGCGCAGCCATTACCGACCGCAATGGCCAAGCGCTGCGCTTTAACAACCCCCATCCACAGGTCAATGGCGTTGTGGCGGCCAACCCCGCTTTGCATGCCAATCTGATGGGCCAGCTGCGCCCTGCCGCAATAGATACAGCGCAGGGCTAGCGACATGGCGCGCACTATGGCCCTTTCTTCTTATCGCGCCTTGCCGGGGCGGGCACGGGCCAGCAAATATTCGCCCAGCGCCACCCGCCCAAGGGGCCAGCTGATCTGGGCACATGCCGCCAGCGCCCAAGACATTGCAGCGCTGCTGCGCCTGTTTGAGCGGCTCTATCAACAACGCCCCGATGTGCATTTGCTGCTTACACACGAGGGCGCCACCCTGCCCACACCGCTGCCCCGCGCATTGGCCGCAACCGAGGTGGTGGTGGCAGAAAAGGCCGATGCGATCCGCAGTTTTTTGGGCCATTGGCGGCCCGATCTATGCCTATGGGCCCATGGCAACCTGCGGCCGGTTTTGCTGCAACAGGTTGCCCATTCTGGCATCGCTTTGGTGTTGGTGAACGCCGCAGAAAGCGGTTTTGAAACCATTCGCGCCCGCTGGTTGCCAGACCCGGCACGCCAAGTCTTGCACAGCTTTCATGCGGTTTTTGCCTTAGACGAGGGCACCGGGCAGCGGCTGTTGCGTTTGGGCCTGCCCCAAAGCGCGCTGCATGTTGTGGGCCCGCTGCAACAGGCCAGCATGGCCCTGCCCCACGATCCTGATGCACGCGAAGAACTGTCAGCCGCGCTGACCGACCGGCAAGTGTGGTTGGCCGCCCACGTCAGCCCCGATAGCCTGACAACACTAACCGAGGCGCACCGCGCGGCCATGCGGTATGCGCACCGAATGCTGCTGATCGTTGTGCCAGACAACGCCGATGACGAGCCGGGTTTTGCCGCCTCGTTGGATGACGAGGGGTGGCGTGTGGCCCGCTGGGCGCGCGGGGAATTGCCCAACGAGACAACCCAGATCTTGCTGGCAGATGGCACCGACGAGATGGGCCTTTGGTATCGGCTGGCCCCTTTGACATTGATGGCCAGCACCCTGCATCCCACGGGCGCGGCGCAAGATCCATTTGCCCCAGCCGCGCTTGGCTCGGCGGTGATTTATGCCGGCGCAACCGGCGCGCAGCAGGCAAGCTATGCGCAGCTACAGGCGGCAGGGGCGGCAGTGGCGCTGCCCGATACCACCCGCCTGCCCCATGTGATCAGCGAGTTGATATCGCCTGAACGGGCCGCCAAAATGGCGCTGGCGGCGTGGCAGGTTATTTTGCAAGGGGCGGCCGCCACAGATCAGGTGATCGAGTTGTTGCAAGACCGGCTGGACATTGCCCCGCCGCCAAAGGAGGCCTGAATGCGCGCGCCCGAATTCTGGTTCACCCCGCCCCAAAAACCCGCATGGCAAAGCTGGCTTTTGGCGCCACTGGGCGCGCTTTACGCGGCAGCCACGGCGCACCGCCTGCGCCGCGGCCCGCAGGCACGGCTGGGCGTGCCTGTGGTGTGCGTGGGCAATCTGAATGCGGGCGGCACCGGCAAAACCCCCACGGTTATTGCCCTGCTCGAGGTGCTGCGCAGCCTGCATCTTGAGGCCCATGTGGTTTCGCGCGGCTATGGCGGGGCCTTGGCCGGGCCAATCGAGGTGCATCCAACCCACCACAGTGCCGCGCAAGTGGGCGACGAACCGCTGCTGCTGTCGGCCTTTGCGCGCACATGGGTGGCCCGGGACAGGCTGGCAGGATCGTGCTGGATGACGGGTTTCAAAACCCTGCCTTGGCCAAAGATTTCTCCATCATCGTGGTGGACGCGGCCAAGGGGTTTGGCAATGGCCGGTGCCTGCCAGCCGGCCCCTTGCGCGAAACCGTGCCCGTGGGGCTGGCGCGGGCCGATCTGTTGCTGTCCATCGGTGCCGAAGACGACCAGCGCCAATTTGCCCAAACGTGGCACAGCCAAATCACCGTGCCGCATATGCAGGCCCATTTGGCGCCCCTGCAAACCGGAATGGATTGGCGCGGCACGCCCTTTTTGGCCTTTGCCGGCATTGGCCACCCTGAAAAGTTTTTCGCCACATTGCGCAGCTTGGGCGCGCAGCTGGTGCGCACCGAGGCGCTGGACGACCACCAAACCCTAACGCCTGCCTTACTAAACCGGCTGGAAGGCGCGGCGCGCCAAGCTGGGGCGCAGCTGGTAACCACTGAAAAAGACGCAGCCCGCTTGCCAGCCAGTTTTCGCACCAAGGTGATTACTTTGCCGGTCAGGCTGCATATCACGGCACAAGATCAGCTGAAAAGCGCGCTGGCACAGGCCCTGAAAGACGCAGGTTAAACGGCCAATAGCTGGTCCATTTTACGGGCCAGTTTGGCATCCAACACCGACAGGCCCCCCACATCATGGGTGGTCAGCACCACGGAAACGGTTTTGTAAACATTGCTCCATTCGGGGTGGTGATCCCATTTTTCGGCCCATAGTGCAGCGCGGGTCATAAAGGCAAAGGCCTGCGTGAAATCATCAAACACGAAGGTTTTGCAAATGGCATCGCGCCCCTCGGCCATGGCCCAGCCATTGGCCAAAAGCGGGGCGATCATGGTTTTGCGTCCGGTGTCGCTTAGCAATTCGGTCATTCCTGCTCCTTCACTTCGGTTTTTCGGAACGGGCCATAATCGGTTAGGATATCAACCTCGTCTTCCACGGCTTTTCGCTCTTCTTCCAGATACTGCGAGATGGCGCGGGCAAAGCCCGGGTCGCCCACCCAATGCAGCGAATGCACCTGCGCGGGCAAATAGCCACGGGCCAGTTTATGTTCGCCCTGCGCACCCGCCTCGACGCGGGCCAAGCCATGGGCAATGGCATAGTCCATCGCCTGATAGTAGCAGCATTCAAAATGCAGGCAGGGGTGATCTTCGACACAGCCCCAATACCGGCCAAAAAGTGCCGCGCGGCCAATAAAATTCAACGCACCCGCCACAGGCTGCCCGTTGCGCAAGGCCAATACCAACAACAGATCATGGCGCATGTCGCGTTGCAACAGGTCGAAAAAGGCGCGTGTCAGATAGGGCCGCCCCCATTTGCGCGCACCGGTATCTTGGTAAAATTCCCAAAACGCATCCCAATGGTGGGGCTCTATCTGATCGCCGGTAAGCTGCACGATCTGGCCGCCAAACTCGGCCGCGCGGGCGCGCTCTTTGCGGATCATCTTGCGCTTGCGCGAGCTAAGATCGCCCAAGAAAGCCGAAAAATCGGCATAGTCCAGATTGTGCCAATGGTATTGCGTGCCAACGCGGTGCATCAGCCCCAATTCGGCGGCCTGCGCGGCCTCGTCTTCGGTGCAAAAGGTAATATGCGCAGACGACAGGCCATTCTTGGCGCCAATCTGTGCCATGCCCTGAACCAAGGCATGGCGGGCGGTTGTTTCTAACCCCGGCCGCACCAACAGCCGCCGCCCAGTGGCGGGGGTAAAGGGCACGGCAACTTGCAATTTTGGGTAATAGCGCCCGCCTGCCCGCTCGTATGCATGCGCCCAGGAATGATCGAAGATATATTCGCCCTGTGAATGGCTTTTTAAATACATGGGCGCGCAACCGATCAGCTGCCCATCGACGCGCGCCAGCAGGTAATGCGGCTGCCAGCCCGTGCCTGACCCAACCGAGCCGCTTTCTTCCAACGCCTGCAAAAAACGGTAGGTTGTAAACGGATCTTCGGGGCGGGCGCCTGTTTGCGCCTCGGGGCAGGCGCAGCTGTCCCAGTCGGCGGCACGGACCGCCGATAGCGAGGTGACTATTTCCAACGTAACTTCTTGGTCGGCCATCGCTTTCGCACCTCAAGGGGGGGTGGGGCCACAACTTGGTGCGGCCCCGGTTGTGTTCAAGCGGGGATTTCGGCGCAATAGCCTTCGAAGGTGATATTTTGCGCGATCTTTCGGGCCTCGGCCTCGGCCGCGGGGCTGCGGATTGTCCAGCACAATATCGCCGCGCCCTGGGCCTGCAATTGCCCCACACGCGGATTGCGCAGATCCGCAGCCTCGTGGCTGATGAACGACGCACCAGAGGCCTGATAATCGGGGATATCAGCCAGCCGCCTTAGCCGCTGTTTCGACACCGGCGCCCAATCAACAGGATCAAAGGCGCAGGTGGTCTTCCACCAGCAAGGGCACTTGGCCTGCGACGCAAGCCAGCACTTGGGCGAAGGTGGGAATGCAATCGCCCCGGCCATCTGTCAGCGCGATGTTTTGCAATTCAGCCGCGCGGCGCTGGTTTATCATGCCGGTTTCGGCTGTCAGGCGGTTCAGCACATAGTCGTGAAATACCATGGGCTGGCCATCGGCGCTAAGCTGCAAATCTATCTCGATGCCATAGCCCGCCTGCACCGCAGCCTGAATGGCAGAGAGTGAGTTTTCAATGCGCCCAAGCGCACGGTCGTGCAGGGCGCGGTGGGCGATCGGGGCGCCCAAAAACGCGGGGGGCAACATCATGCGATCTCGAATATCGCCTCGATTTCCACCGCCACGCCCAAGGGCAGCGACGCGGCAGACACGGCCGAGCGCGCATGCCGCCCCGCATCGCCCAAGGCCGCAACCATGAAATCCGAGGCGCCGTTGATAACCTTTGGCTGTTCGGTGAAATCCGGGGTCGAATTCACAAAGCCCACCAGCTTTACCACCCGCTGCAACCGATCCAGATTGCCGCCACAGGCCGCTTTCAACTGGGCCAGCAAACTGATGGCGCAGCTGCGTGCGGCGGCGGCGCCTGCCTCGGTGTCCATATCAGCGCCCAGCTTACCACAAATCAGCTGGCCATCGGCCATGGAAATTTGCCCAGACACATAGACCATGTTTGCGCTGATCACATAGGGCACGTAATTGGCCGCAGGGGCGGGCGCATCGGGAAGGGTGACGCCAAGTTCGGCAAGGCGGGCTTCGATGGCAGACATGGGTGATCCTTACGTTGCTGCGTTTCGTTGGCCAAACGCTACCCCGGCTGGGGGGATAAGGAAACAGCCAAGCACGACAAAGCGGCGCAGAATGGCGCCAAACCCCAACGCCAAAAATGACAAACCCCCGAAGCCATGGCCCGGGGGTCGCCGAATTTCTGTCCAGTCAGGGGGATGCTTACAGCATGCCCTCGCGCTGTGCCTTTTTCCGCGCCAGTTTGCGTGCACGGCGAATCGCTTCGGCCTTCTCGCGCGCTTTTTTAACAGAGGGTTTTTCGAAATGCTGCTTTAGCTTCATTTCACGGAAAACGCCCTCACGCTGGAGCTTCTTCTTCAGGGCACGGAGCGCCTGATCGACGTTATTGTCGCGAACAGATACCTGCATGTGGTTTTCACCACCTTTCTAAGTTTGAGTTGCAAGGAATTGCAGGAACCCGCCCTATAGCAAAGCCCCGCCAGTTTGTCTAGGCTAGGACAAATCGGAATTGGGGGACGACATGAGCACAACCTCGACCAAAGACATTTTGCTGGACGCCGCGCTGATGCATGTGCCCTTTGACGGCTGGTCAGATACTGCGCTTGCGGCCGCTTTGGCAGATACCGGGTTGGATGCCACCGTGGCAAAGGCGGTGTTTCCACGCGGGCCAGTGGATATGGCGCTGGCCTATCATGCGCGCGGCGATGCGCAAATGCTGGCCGCATTACAGGCCGCCGATCTGGGCGATATGCGCTTTCGCGATCGCATTGCCCATGCCGTGCGCCTGCGGCTAGAGGCTGTAGAAGACAAAGAGCTGGTGCGCCGTGGCATGACATTGTTTGCCCTGCCCCCCTATGCCGCCGATGGGGCGCGGGCATTGTGGCAAACCGCCGATCATATTTGGCAGGCTTTGGGCGATACATCGCAAGATGTGAACTGGTATACAAAACGCGCCACGCTAAGCGCCGTTTACAGTGCAACGGTGCTGTATTGGCTGGGCGATACATCAGAAGATGATGCCGCCACTTGGGCATTTTTGGACCGGCGTATTGATAACGTAATGCAGATCGAATCCCTAAAAGCCAAGGCACGGGCCAACCCGGCGCTGTCGCGCCTGTTGCAGGGGCCGCTGGGCCTGTTGGGCCGCATCCGCGCACCGGGGCAGGCAGGCCATGCCATGCCCGGGCGCTGGGGTGGGCGGGGCTAGGGCCAGATATTTCAAGCGAAAGGAAACGCAATGAGCCAACTTATGAAGGCGGTTGAAATCACCACGCCCGGCGGGCCCGAGGTGCTGCAGCTGTGCGAACGCCCCATGCCAGTTGCAGGGCCGGGGCAGGTGGTTATTCGCCTTGCTTGGGCAGGGGTAAACCGGCCCGACGCCTTGCAACGCGCGGGCAATTACGCCCCGCCGCCCACGGCCAGCGATCTGCCGGGCCTAGAGGGCGCAGGCGAAATTGTGGCCGTGGGCGCGGGCGTCGACAGTTGGAAGCCCGGCGACATGGTATGCGCCTTGCTGCCCGGTGGCGGCTATGCCGAATACGTGGCCACCCCCGCCGCCCATTGCCTGCCCATCCCCGCCGGCATGGGCCTGCGCGAGGCAGCATGCCTGCCCGAGACTTATTTTACCGTTTGGACCAATGTGTTCATGCGCGGCGGGCTTAGCGCGGGCGAGCGGTTTTTGGTGCATGGCGGCTCGTCAGGGATTGGCACAACAGCCATTCAGCTGGCCCATGCCTTTGGCGCGCGGGTGTTTACCACCGTGGGCAGCCCCGACAAGGCCGCAGCCTGCACCAAACTGGGGGCAGAACGCGCCGTTATCTATACCGAAGAAGATTTTGTAGATGTGCTGCGCGACGAGGGCGGCGCTGATCTGATCTTGGATATGGTGGGCGGCCTTTATTTGCCACGCAACCTGCGTGCCTTGGCCGATGACGGGCGGCTGGTGCAAATTGCCTTTTTGCAGGGGCCAAAAATCGAGGTGAATTTCGCCCAAGTCATGGCGCGCCGGCTAACGATCACCGGCTCTACCTTGCGGCCCCAATCCGATTTGGCCAAAGCCCGCATCGCCGAAGGGCTGCGCACCCATGTGTGGCCCCTGCTGGAAAGCGGCCATATTGGCCCGGTTATGGATAGCGAGTTTCCTTTGGCACAGGCCAGCGCTGCGCATGCGCGCATGGAAAGCTCGGGCCATATTGGCAAAATCGTCCTTAAGGTGGCGTAAGCAAATCAGCAGGGCAGCTTGACGCCGCCCTGCTTTGTTGCATCTCATCGCGCAGAGCGAAGGGAGATGCAGAAATGACAAAAACAGTAATCATCGAAAAATTTGGCGATGCCGATTGCATGCAGCTGGTTGAAACCGAAATCGGCCAGCCAAGCGCAGGCCAAGTGCGTGTTGCGCATAAAGCCTGCGGTTTGAACTATATCGACGTTTATCAGCGCACCGGGCTTTATCCGCTGCAATTGCCACATGCCTTGGGGATGGAGGCCGCAGGCGTGATCGAAGCTGTGGGCGAGGGTGTGACCCATGTCAAAGTGGGCGACCGCGTGGCCTATGCCGCACAGCCCCCCGGCGCCTATTGCGAAGCGCGGGTGATGCCCGCGGCGCAAGTATGCCCATTGCCCGATGGGATTAGTTTTGAACAGGGCGCCGCCATGATGCTGCAGGGCCTAACCGTGGAATATTTGTTCCATCGCACAACCCCGCTGAAACGTGGGGATACGGTGCTGTTTCATGCCGCAGCGGGTGGTGTTGGCCTGATTGCCTGCCAATGGGCCCGATCCGAGGGAATCACCCTGTTGGGCACCGCTGGCAGCGATGAAAAATGCGCGCTGGCCAAAGAATATGGCGCCACCGAATGCATCAACTACCGCAACCCCGATTGGCCGCAGCGTATAAAAGAGCTGACCGGCGGCAAAGGTGTTGATGTGGTCATGGATGCCGTGGGCGCCAGCACCTTTGATGGCTCGTTGGACTGTTTGAAACCCCTCGGTATGATGATCTCTTTTGGCAATGCATCTGGGCCAGTGCCGCCGCTGAACATTGGGGTGTTGGGGCAAAAAGGGTCGCTTAAAATTACCCGCCCTACCCTGTTCACACATATTGCCGACCATGACGCCTGCCAAGCGATGGCAAAGCATTTGTTTGACAAAGTTCTTTCCGGCGATGTGGAAATAAGAATTGATCAGCGCTTTAAACTTTCGGAAATAGCCGATGCCCACCGCGCATTGGAAGCGCGGCAAACAACGGGATCAACAATTATTGAAATCTAAGCAGTGCATCACTGAATAGATTTACAATTCACTACTTCACTGCCATTATGGCTGTATTGGGGTTGGCGTTTAACGGCGCCAACCCTGATGTGTTTCGGCATCGGTGCCGAAGCAAATGTTGGGCGCAGTCATGAAAGTGGATGCTAGTAATATGTCTCATTTTGATCTAGATGCGATGTCTTTGGAAGAATTGAAAGCTTTGCAAAAGCAAGTTGCCAAAGCGATCGAGGGCTACAAAGACCGCGAGCGGCTAAAAGCATTGGCCGAACTTGAGGCGAAAGCCCAAGAGATGGGGTTCTCGCTGAGCGACTTGTTGGGGACCAAGAAAACCCGCAAGGGCGCTGGCGTTCCAAAATACCGCCACCCCGACGATGCCGCTGTTACATGGACAGGCAAAGGCCGCCGCCCCGCATGGGTGAACGAGGCGCTGGCTGCTGGCAAAACCATGGCAGATTTGGCGATTTAATTGCTAAAAGCAATAAAGGGCGCTGTGCTGCACTGGCATCCAGCGCCTTTTTTTTGCCTAACGCACCGGATCTAGCAGCGCATCTTTCAGCGTACAATCCGACACAACATCGCGCCCGCATGGCACCGGCTGTAATGTTTTCGACAAACAAATACGCGCCTCTTGAATACGCCCCTGACGGCAGGTGATTGTTACCATATCCGGCTGCAATTCCGGATTTGATTTTATAAATGCCTGCTCTATCAACTTTGCAGGTAAACTAACCGGCTTTTCCAACTGCCGTAAAATAGCGGGCCGGTTTATCAAATTGAAAGCACGCCGAGAGGTTTCAAAGTAATCTTTCGGGGCCAAGCCGCTGCACGTGCCGTGCTTTTTCCATTGATGCCATGCCAAGCCACTGCTGCCCATAATATCGGCCATCGCATTTGTTTGGCTGCGGCTGGGCGGGGCAAATGCTGATTGGCAATAGTCTGGCCAGCCTTGGTGATACTGCGGCCATAGCCCATGCAGCACCCAGCCATAACCGGTGTCTTGGTTGCATTGCGCAGCGCCGCGGGCATCGCCCTCGATCGCGCACCAGCTGGGCGACCAGCTCAGCGAAAGAACATAATAATCAAACTGCCCGGCTTGCCCCGCGTGGGCACGGCCCAGACCCACCGTTTGTATCAAACACAACACCAATACCAGAACGCGCATTCACTCTTTCCTTATGTCTTTTGCCACACTATACAGGCGCCAAGTTCCCCAACAATGGTAACCCGCTTCGCCCGCCGAAGCAGCCAGTTCTGGCAACGGGGAAGTTTTGAGCTATGGAGCACAGACATGAACAAACCGATCATGGCAAAAGCAACCGCCGTCTGGCTGGTGGACAACACCACCCTGACCTTTAAGCAAATCGCTGATTTTACCGGCATGCACGAGCTGGAAATTCAAGGCATTGCCGATGGCGACGTGGCCACCGGCGTAAAGGGCTTTGACCCGGTCGCAAATAACCAGCTGGATCAGGCCGAGATCGACAAGGGCGAAAACGACCCGCTCTATACGCTGCGCTTGAAGTTTAACGCCGCCGCCGTGGGCGAAGAAAAACGCCGCGGCCCGCGCTATACCCCGCTGTCCAAACGTCAGGACCGCCCGAATGCAATTTTGTGGCTGGTGAAATTCCACCCAGAACTGAGCGATGGCCAAATCGCCAAGCTGGTCGGCACAACCAAGCCTACCATTCAATCGATTCGCGAGCGTACGCACTGGAACATTTCCAACATGCAGCCGATCGACCCGGTGGCGCTGGGCCTGTGCAAGCAATCCGAGCTGGACACCGCCGTGCAAAAAGCCGCTGAAAAGCGTGCCAAGGAAGGCGGCAGCATGGATGACGACGCGCGCCGCAAACTGCTGTCGACCGAACAGTCGCTGGGCATGGATGACGCACCGCGCATCCCTACCGCCATCGAAGGGCTGGAAACCTTTACGCTGCGCGAAACCCCGGATGAAGACGACGAGCCGGAAACCGGCGATATTCTTGATGCCGAAAGCTTCTTCAACCTGCCCGCCGGTGGGGATGATGACGACGACGACGAGGATGATACCCGCCGCTAAGCCGCGCAGGCCCGTTTTTCGCCACAAAATGCCAAAGGCCCGGATTACCGCCGGGCCTTTTTCTATCTAGACGCAGCGCCGCTTTCGCCGCTTAATCGACGCGGCGGCAGGTTTGGGGGCGGCATGCATATTGCGGTTATCGGGGCGGGGCTTATTGGGGCTGCAGCAGCGCGGCATCTGGCCAAAATGGGGCATCAAATTACGCTGATCGGCCCAGACGAGCCGGCAAATTTTGCCAACCATACCGGCGTGTTTGGCAGCCATTACGACGAGGGGCGTATCACCCGGTCGCTGGACCCGAACCCGTTTTGGTCGCGGGTGGGGCGCAACTCTATTGCCCGTTATGGCGAGATTGCCCGCGAAGGCGACACCGCGTTTTATACCGAAACAGGCTGTGCCATTGCCGGGCCCAAAGACAGCCCCCTTATCGCCGAGATGGCCAAAACCGTGCAGGCCGAAAATATCACCTGCAGCACCTATCAAGATGGCGAAATCAGCACTGTGCTACCCATGCTGTCGTTTCCCGCTGGCACATCGCTGACGCTAGAGCCGCAAAACGCCGGGCATATCAGCCCAAGGCGGCTGGTGGTGGCACAGATAGCCGCGGCCAAGCGTCAGGGCGCCACCCATCTGCCCCAGATAGCAACCAACATCACCGAAACGGCGCAGGGCGTGCGCATTGCCCATGCCAGCGGCCATGTGCAGGCTGATCGCGTGCTGGTGGCGGCGGGCGCCTACAGCGCGGCTTTGCTGGGCCTGTCCACACCCATCGACGTGATGCAACGCACCGTGGTGATGATGCAGCTTGGCCCAGACGAGGCCCATAGGCTGGCCAGCCTGCCCAGCCTGATCTGGTTCGACAGCCAGGGGATTGATTGCTATATGCTGCCGCCCATCCGCTATCCTGATGGCAATGTTTACCTAAAGACCGGGGGCGACCGGGTGGATGTGCCCCTGCGCGGCGCGCAGGCCATAACCGCATGGTTCAAAAGCGGCGGCGACACCCAAGTGGCGCAGATGCTATTGCAGGCCACACGCGCGGTGCTGCCCGGCCTGCAGGTGGCCAGCCACCATGCCGTGCCTTGCGTTACCAGCTATACGCAGGCCGATTACCCCATGATTGGCCAGCTAAGCCCCCGTATCAGCGTGGCGACCGCAGGCTGCGGCCGTGCCGCCAAAAGCAGCGATGAATTGGGGCGGCTGGGCGCCACCACGGTATTGGGCCAACCCCTGCCCGATTGGGCCAAGGTGTGCGTGGCACCCTAGGGGTTTGAGCAGTTTGAGGGGTATGAGGGGTTTGGTTTGTGCAGTGCTGCACAAACGCACAACTGGAAACACCGCCTTGCGCAAATTTGTAACATTTTTGGCGGGCGTAGAAAAATTTCTTGCGCGAGTCAGTGATCGGCCCTAAATGCCCCCGCATAGACGCCAACGCACGCGCCTCTGGCCGATTGCATAGCAATCCGTGTTTACGTAGCGACGGTAACGTCTCCGTTTGAACTGGTCGGGTGAAAGCCCGGGTCTGATTGGAGATGACCATGAATGCCTACGTAAATCCGCTTGCGGGTGGCGAAGCTATTGTTGCCACCTCACGTATCGAAGACTACATCTGGAACCGCAGTTTTGACCGCCCAACGCTGGTGATTGACCGGCAAGTTGTGGCGCAACAATACCGCGCGTTAAAGGCGGGCCTGGGCCGCGCCGATATTCACTATGCGGTCAAGGCCAACCCCGCCTATGGGGTGATTGAAACGCTGATCGCCGAAGGCAGCCATTTCGATGCCGCCTCGCGGGGCGAGATCGAGCTGTGCCTCAGCATGGGCGCCGAGCCGCAAACGATTTCCTTTGGCAATACCATCAAACGCCCCGCCGATATTGCATGGGCCTTTGGTGCAGGCATCACGCTGTTTGCCGCAGACAGCGAAGCCGAGCTGGAAAAAATTGCCGCCAACGCCCCGGGCGCCGAAGTGTATATTCGCCTTTTGGTGGGGGCCACCGGTGCCGATTGGCCATTGAGCCGCAAATTTGGCTGCGCCCCTGAAAAGGCGTTGGCACTGCTGAATATGGCGCAGGCGCTGGGCCTGCAGGCGCTGGGCCTGTCCTTCCACGTGGGCAGCCAAACCCGCCGGGCCGATATGTGGCGCGACACGCTGGACCAAGTGGCCGCTGTTTGGGCACAAGCGCAGGGCGCGGGCCATGCGCTGAGCCTGATCAACATTGGTGGCGGTTTCCCCGCCTTTTACGGCGAGGCCATCGACGGGCCCACAGACTATGCCGCGCAGGTCATGGCGATGGTCGAGCCGCGCTTTCCTGGTGCCAGCCGCATTATGGCCGAACCCGGCCGCGGGATGGTGGCCGAGGCGGGCATGATTGCCGCCGAGGTGCTGCTGGTATCGAAAAAATCCGACGACGAGCTGTGCCGCTGGGTGTATTTGGACATTGGCCGTTTTTCGGGCTTGGCCGAAACCGAGGGCGAGGCCATTCGTTACCAATTCATCACCGGGCGCGACCACGAAGATACCGGCCCCTGCATCATGGCGGGGCCCTCTTGTGACAGCGCGGACGTGCTTTATGAAAATCGCCCCGTGCAACTGCCTTTGGGGCTGACCCCGGGCGAGCGGATCATCATCCGCTGCTGCGGCGCATATACATCAAGCTATTCCTCGGTGGGGTTCAATGGCTTTCCACCGCTGGACGTAGTGGTGATTTAAACGCCTTAGGGGCCGTGGCAGCGGCCCCTGTTATACCGGCTTGCGTGCGATGAAGGCGGCGGTGATGGTGCCATCATCGAGATAATCCAACTCGCCGCCGATGGGCACGCCTTGGGCCAAAGAACTGATCGCCACCCGCCCTTCGAGCTGATCGGCGATGTAATGGGCGGTGGTTTGCCCATCGACGGTGGCATTTAGCGCCAAAACCACCTCGGAGACGCCTTCGGTTGCGACACGGTCTACAAGCCGGGGAATGCGCAGCTGTTCGGGCCCGACCTGATCGAGCACGGACAGCGTGCCACCCAAGACATGATAGCGCCCCTTGAACGCGCCGCCGCGTTCCATCGCCCAGAGATCGGCCACGTCTTCAACCACGCAGATCTGGCCATTGGCGCGCCCTTCGCTGGCGCAGATATCGCAAATATCGGCGGTTCCAATATTGCCGCAATTGAGGCATTCGCGCGCGGTGGCCGCCACCTGTTGTAACAAATCAGCCAAAGGCTGCATGACCAACGCGCGCTTGCGGATCATTTGCAACACCGCCCGGCGGGCCGAACGCGGGCCAAGCCCGGGTAATTTAGCCATCAATTCGATCAACGCATCGATCTGGCGGGTGGAACGCATGGTGAAACCTATGGCTGGGGCGGCGCCGGGGGCCAGCCCCCGGACCCCCGGAGTATTTGCAGCAAGATGAAGATCAGAAGGGCAGTTTCATATCTTTGGGAAGGCCCAAGCCTTCGGTGAGCTTGGCCATTTCTTCTTGGGAGCGTTCGGCCGCTTTGGCCTGCGCATCCTTGATGGCTGCCAAGATAAGATCTTCGACCACTTCTTTTTCATCGGGGTTGAAAATAGACGGATCGATATCGAGCGCTTTGAGTTCGCCCTTGGCGCTGCAAGTGGCGGTAACCAAACCCGCGCCTGAGCGCCCCTCGACCAAAACATGGTTCAAATCGTCTTGAAGCTGGGCCATTTTGCCCTGCATTTCCTGTGCGGCTTTCATCATTTTGGCCATATCGCCAAGGCCGCCCAATCCTTTTAGCATTTTTATCTCCTATGTCGCTGCGCGGTTAATCTTCTTCGAAAGGATCCCATTCATCTTCGACCTCGGCCAGCGCCTCGGACAGAGCTTGGGCTTGGGTGTCTTGCAAGGTGCGAATGGCGGTGATGCGGGCGGCAGGGAAAGCGGCCACGACGGCCTGCACCATGGGGTGGGCCAGCGCCTGGCTGCGCAGGGCCTGATCTGCTGCATCGCGTTTTTCTGCAATGGTTTCGCCACCGCCTTGATTGACCACGCTGACCGCCCAGCGATTTCCCGTCCAGCGCTGCAGGGCGCCGCCCAACCGCTGGGCCAGATCGGTGGCGGCGCGGTCTGTGGGCACGAATTCGATGCGGCCGGGGCTGTAGCGGGCAAGGCGCAGGTCATTTTCGACCTCGACCAGCAGTTTGACATCGCGATTGCTGCGGATGAGTTCCAGCACGTGTTCGAAACTGGGAAAGCGATCGAGGGCCGGGGATTGGCTGGGGGCATAGGCAAGGCTGGCACTGGCGCCGGTTATTTGCGCCTGCGGGGCCCGGCCACCGCCAGGGGCGGGGGTGGCGGTGTGTGAGCCGATGGCCTGCGTGCCGGGGCCCGCGGGTGCGCCCCCGCCCGTGGGGGTGGTGCGCGGCAAGCTGGGGTTTGGCCCGGCCTCTTGGGCGCGGCGCAGTAATTCTTCGGGGCTGGGCAGATCGGCCACATGGGTGAGGCGAATGACAGCCATTTCCGCCGCCATCATGGCATTGGGGGCGGCGGCCACCTCTTCCAGCGCCTTCAGAAGCATCTGCCACATACGTGTAAGCACCCGCATGGGAAGGGCGGCGGCCATGTGCTGACCGCGCTGACGCTCGTCTGGGCTGACGGTTGGGTCGTCTGCGGCCTGCGGGGTGATTTTGACGATAGATACCCAATGGGTGATTTCAGCCAGATCCCGCAAAACGGCCAACGGATCGGCGCCATCGGCATATTGGGCACCCAGTTCAGACAGGGCGGCGGCCACATCGCCGCGCAAGATCATGTCAAACAAATCCAGCACGCGGCCACGGTCGGCCAGCCCCAGCATGGCGCGCACCTGATCGGCGGTGGTTTCACCCGCCCCATGGCTGATTGCCTGATCTAAAAGCGAGGTGGCATCGCGCGCCGAGCCTTCGGCGGCGCGGGTGATAAGGGCCAGGGCATCTTGGGAAATGCTGGCGCCTTCGGCGGTGGCAATTTTGCGCAGCAGGGCCACCATGACCTCGGGCTCGATGCGCCGCAGATCGAAGCGTTGGCACCGGCTAAGCACGGTTACTGGCACTTTGCGAATTTCGGTGGTGGCGAAGATAAATTTGACGTGGGCGGGCGGCTCTTCCAGTGTTTTGAGCAGCGCGTTGAACGCGCTGGTCGAAAGCATATGCACCTCGTCGATGATATAGATCTTATAGCGGGCCGAAGCGGCGCGGTAATGCACACTGTCGATGATTTCGCGAATATCGCCCACGCCCGTGCGCGAGGCGGCATCCATCTCCATCACATCCACATGGCGGCCTTCCATGATGGCGACGCAATGTTCGCACTGTCCGCATGGGTCGGTTGTGGGGGTGCCCGTGCCATCGGGGCCGATGCAATTCATGCCCTTGGCGATGATGCGCGCAGTGGTGGTTTTGCCGGTGCCGCGAATACCCGTCATGATAAAGGCTTGCGCGATACGATCTGCCTGAAAGGCGTTGCGCAAGGTGCGCACCATGGCCTCTTGGCCGACAAGATCGGCAAAGGTTTCGGGGCGGTATTTCCGCGCAAGAACCTGATAGCCTGTTTTGGCTGTCTCGCTCATATGGGCCTCGGTTTCGGGTGCCTGTTGGGCTGGTTTGCACACACTAAGCGCTTGGGCGGCAAGCGTCCAGCCGTGGTGTGGACGCGGCCCAGCCAAAGGCGCGAAAGAGATGTTGCACGCACGCCGGATTGCCCGGCACACTGCCCCCATAACAGGAGGGCCGCGCGTGGCAGGCATTGTCATTCATGCATTACCGGTGGGGGGGGGCATTTTGGCCCTATGCCCCATGCCTGGGCGTGAAGGGGCCTATGCCGATGACATTGAACATATTCGCGAATGGCGCCCTGCCTTGGTGATAACGCTGGTGACACCGGCGGAAATGGCGGCGCAAAATGCCAGCCAATTGGGGCACGATATGCAAAGCCGCGGCGCGCGCTGGGTGCATATGCCCATCCCTGATTATGGCGTTCCCGACAAGGCGCAGCAGGCCAAATGGCCCATGCTGTCAACCGCGGCGCGAACGGCGCTGCG
>RFQY01000231.1 GCA_009924775.1 Paracoccaceae bacterium
AGCAGCATTTAGCGTGTGAAATCGGGCCAAGGCCTGCGCAGCTCGCGACCCGGCCTGTTTTTTGGACCCTGGTCCCTGGCCCTCGGTTTTTGCCGGGCCAACTGGGGCCCCGAACCGAGCACCAGGGAGCTCGGACCAGGGAGCTCGGACCGCGCACCAGGGCGAGCCGGCCGCGTGTTTGCATGTACATACAAACACGCGCCAGGGCCGATTGCCTATCGATTGCCACGAAAAGAACCAGTCAAATCAGGCCATTACCACAGCGCACGGCCTGGACGAATCACGCACCAGGGAGCTCGGGGCCCGCACCTGGGAGCGCGGCCAGAGTTACGTGCACCAAGTAACAGGCCCGCAAAACGTGATTTCAATCGAATCAAAAGCTTAATCGCGTGCGTGAGCTGCCGCACGGCGGCCTGGTTGAACGTAACCGAACCAGGGCGGCCAGGCCGCGATACAAGGGCCACGGATCAGGGCCAGGGCCCGCGACTCGAGCGGCCAAGCTTGAGCGGCCAGGGCAAAAGGCGGCCGGACTGGGCGAGCTCGGGCGGCCGGCCTAAATCGCGATACCTAGACGAAAAAAAGCCCGCCGAAAGGGCGGGCCTGAGAGGGGAAAAGAGCTCCCGAAGATTAGGGGAAAAGAGCTCCCAGGGCATGCAATGCGATCAGGGCCAGGGCCGCACCGGCCACGGCCCCGCCGACGATATTGGCGTCCGGTTTCATACCGCCACCAGCTCGAGTAATTGGCCGGCTTCGGCCTCGAATGCCACGCGCTCGGCCTGGTGCGAGATCGTCCGAGCGTAGGCAGTCGCGCCGGTTACCGCGTCGAAAATCGACTCAATCGGGCGGCCCTCGTCGAGCACATGGGCGTGCTCGATACGCTTGGCCACGCGCGGCCCGAACCGTTTCGCTAACCAGTCGCTGGCCCGATCAAGCTTCGAGCTCTGAGCGGCCAGAATCGTTTCCCTGGTTACCGACTCAGTCGCATTGGCATATGCGACCAGGGCGGGCCTGATCTCTTCCAGGAAACGGTCCGGAGCGCTGGCCGTATGCCGAATAGATATCTGGGCGAGCTCTTGAGCTCCCCAGACGATTCGATTCGCACAGACAAAATCGAAAAGAAACGCCTTCAGGGCGAGCGTGCCGCCGCCGACTTCGCTATTGGTTAAGAAAAACCCGCGCGCCATCGTGCCGGCCTGGCCGTCTCGCCGATTCGGGACGGTAATGCGGTTATCCTCGTCGGCCAGGAAAACAAAAAAGTCGCGATCGCCTCCGAACAATGTCGTGTTTTCCTTCGTGACGCTCTCGAGACGCTGGCCACGGATACCCGGCACCCGCCAGTCGCCCGATACGCCGTCTCCGAACCGATCAATCAAGGCCGCGAGCACGTCCGAGTCCCAGATCCGGCCGTAACGCGGCCCGGTAGCGGCCCGCAATTGCACGCTATCGTCGGCCCGGGTGAGCAAGACTCCGACGTCTTCGATATCACGGGTTTGCAGCCCGAAGTCAATACAGTCGGCGGCCAGGGGAGCGGGAAGGTCGCGGAGATACCCGGCCGGAGCTCCGGCCAAATTCGCGAGCTGGCCGAAAGACCAGTGAGTCGGCGCGACTTCATGGCCGGACGGGCCGATGATGGCCAGGCCATTGCCTGAATCAACGGCCGCGCAACGAAGGGCCCGCGAGCTCACAATCGAAGCTTTGCTGATAGCCCGGCGGGCCAGGGCGGCCGCGTGCATTTCGGGAAGGGACGTGTAACGCTCTTCGGCCGGACGCGTTGCCCATTGTTTATGTGCTTGCATAAGTTCCATTTTGCATTCTCCAGTCTAGGGTTACCGGGCCGCCTAACCGGCGGGCCGGGCGGGCCGGTTCGGCCCGCAACGGAATATTACTTGGAAAAAAGTAGCCCCGTCAAACGGCCCGGCCGATATCGCCGACAACATGGTGCCGCAACATGCTACCGGCAGGGAGGGAGCGCGCGAACCGAACCAGGGCGGCCGAATCGTCGGCGGCCCCGCTGGACCGCGTGGCCTCCCATTGCAGGCGAACCGGCCCGAGCTCGCCATAGCACCCGCCCGCCGTATCCTGGCCGACCAGGGCCCGGCGTGAACCGTGCGCAACGAAGACGACCACATAGTCGCGATCGGGCCGTGCGCACAATGGGCGGCCTTTCCCACAATTCCCGCAATTGACTGAGTCGCTGGTTTCGGCCGGGCAACGGACAAACCGCATGCCCTCGATCTTGGCGGGCCAGCGCTCGGCCGAGTCGGCCGGAGCGGCCAGGGTAGCAGGGCGGCCCGCGCGAACGGCCGCCAGGGCCTGAGCGGGTGAGTCGCACGAAGCATTGATAACGGTTTCCCCTGCGGCCGGCACGGGTAAAAACTCGGCCGGGAAGTGCGAATAAGTCCAGGCAATACCGCCGGGCGGCACGGCCTTGCGCAAGGCCCTCAGATAACGCTTATCGATAAGCTTGGCCGCGTGCTCTCCGTGCGGATTGAGTGCGCACGAGCTCGGGCAAGTCGCGAAAGTGTGATGGGCTCCGGCCCGGTAAGTAACAGCGATCGGCCCGGTCTTTCCGTTGCCTGATTTTGTGACGGTTTTCAGCATGGCGGCCCCCTCACTTATCCGATGAAGAAAAGCGGCCGAGGCCGGGCGCGCGGTATGCGAGCGGGGCCCCCGTCCAGTCGCGAGCAATCGGTTCGGCGCTCGGGGTTTCCTGGCGGGCGAGCTCGAGCGTATCGATAGCGTGCGCAATCTGCATATCGAGCACCGCGTGCGCAATCTCCCACAGGGAGACAAGCCCGGCCCCCTCATACAAGGATTTCTTAACTTCGGCCGATGCGGCCGCCAGCAAACGATGCGCGGCATTATCGCGACTGGCCCCTGCGACAAGTTCGCGCACGGCCGCCATGCGGGCCGGTTCGGTCGAGCGATCGTTAAAGATCGCGACTGCTATCTGGTGCGAGTCCATGGTTTCCCTTTCTCTCTTTCTCTCGGCGGCCACGGAATGCGGCCGCACAATCGAAAGCATACTCGGCTATTTTAAAAAAAGCAAAACCCGGCACGCGGCCGGGCTCGAGCGGGGCCAGGGCGCTGATTAATCGGCGGAGCTCTCCCGCGCCATGCGGCGATAGCGCTCGATCAGATCAGGCCAGCCCGCCAAAATCCGCGCGCGATTATCCGAGTCGGCCGCCCAATATGCAGCGGCGAGCGCGGCAGCAAAGCTGCCGCCGATCCGCGACATTAGGCGCACGGCCGCGTTGAGCTCCCCGTCCTCCTCCTGAACCTTCACCCATTGCAGGCCGTACACGCTCGGGAAGTATTCTCCCCCTCCCCGCGTGTATACGCGGCCGGTCGAACCTGGGCGATGAGGCGGCCGCGCGTATTCAATGACGTCACGCTCCCCGCGAAAGCTCACCGCGTCACGCGGCAATGTGACCGGCTGGCCGTCTTCGGTTCTAAGTTCCCATTGCATGACAAGGCCTCCTCAGATTGAAAGCTTGACGGTGTTCTCACTGAAAAACTCGGATATCGCGCTCTCGAGGTCGATATTCTCGGCGATGGTCTCCAGGTCGAATTCCTCCGCGAGCTCGGACATATCGACAGCACTGACTATCTCGCTGTAGTCCAGGACTTCGGACCAGTCCACGCATTCGAGAAGATCAG
>RFQY01000232.1 GCA_009924775.1 Paracoccaceae bacterium
CCGTGTCGCGCTGCACATCGGCGCCAAAGGCGCGCATGGCGCTGGCGGTGTCCAACACATCTTGCCCCTCAAGCAGGCCTGTAACCACGGTTTCCCCCACGCTAAGCGCCCCCAGAATCAGCGCGCGGTGGCTGATCGATTTGTCGCCCGGCACCATGGCTTGGCCAGTAAGGGGGGCGCTTTTGCGCGCGATCATTGCAATGGCAGGGCCGTGGCCAGACATGGAAGCCTCCAGAGTGGGTTGTTGCCCCCATCTAGCGCGTTGGCGGGGCAGGGTCCATGACCCAAAGCCTTAGGTAATGCGAATGACATCGGGGCTGATAGTCAGCATATAGCCTTGGCGCGCGATATGTTTGATCAGCAATTGCGACAGCAACTGGTTGCCCAAATGATCGCGCAGTCGTTTGATGCGGGTGGCGCCTGCGGCCTCGTCGCAATCGGCGCTGTGTTTGCCCGATATGGCCGCCTCGAGCGCCAGACCCGAGATGATTTCATCATCCAGCCGCGCCTCGCACAGAACCGACAACGTTTCGACAGCGTTATCTGTCAGGGTGAATTCCATGTTGTTGATGGCCACGATCTTTTGCTCGCGGTTCAACACCAGCGAGGTGATATGCAGCCCAGACCGTTCGATTTCCAGCAGGCGGCGGTTCAGCGCATTATTGGTGTGCAGCACGTAAAGTGACAGCGCCAGCAGGCAAAATGACAGCACCAAAAGCGTTAAGATGATAATGCGATACGAGGATAATACCTCGGCAAAGGTGGTGCCAGATTGGCCCAGCACCATCAGCAGGTTTATTTCGTTGGGGCGCACCAGCGCATCGTTTTCCTCGAAAATCTTTGCAACCCGGTCGTTGAACACATTGGCATCGGGCAGGCTGGTGAACAAAAACACCGCCGCGCCCAACAGTGCCAAAAACACGATGGCCCCGCCCCCGATCACAATCGTGCCCCGCGGCAGGCCTGTTTTTTGGTTCGGCCCCATGCTGCCCCCTAGATGTTTGCGTGCCCTCGCAGGGTAATCGGTTGTGCGCCCGGTGCCAATTGCTTGTTTCCACGCGCGCTGGGGCTGCGCGAAAGGGCGCTTGAAAACGGGGGCTTTCGCCCGGCGCAAAGCTGGCTAATCTGCGGCGTAAATCATCGGGGGCGGCGGGATGCAGCAAAAACAGATCATCGTTATTGGCGCAGGGATTGTGGGGGTATCCACGGCCCTATGGCTGCAGCGCGACGGGCATCAGGTTACGCTGCTGGACGCCGAGGGCCCGGCGGCGCGGGCCAGTTGGGGCAACGCGGGGTTGTTGGCGGCCACCGCCTATTTGCCAGTGACGGGGCCGGGGTTGCTGGCCAAGGCGCCGGGCATGCTGTTGGACCCAAACCAGCCGCTGTTTTTGCGCTGGTCTTATCTGCCGCGCTTGCTGCCATGGCTGGTGCCATTTTTGCGCAACGCCAACGCCCAAGACACTCAGCGCATCGCCGCCGGGCTGGTGCCGATGGTGGCCGATACGCTGGACGAGCATTTGGCGCTGTCGGCTGGCACCAAGGCCGCGCGCTATGTGGTGCCGTGCGACTATGTCTATGTCTACGACCACAAAAAAGACTTTGAAAAAGAGGCCTTCGGCTGGGACATCCGCCGCCAGCATGGGCTGACATGGCAAGAAATGGACCAGCCCGCCTTGGCCGGGTTTGACCCGTTTTTTGCCAATGGTCCCCAATTTGCTGTGCGGGTGGGCGGACATGGCCGTATCAGCGATCCGGGCGCCTATGTGCAGGCCTTGGCCGCGCATTTCCAAGGGCAGGGCGGGGTGCTGTTGCGCGGGCAGGCCGAGGGGTTTGCAACCACGCAAGGCCGGGTGCACGGGGTGCGCGTGGCGGGCGAAACCTTGGCCTGCGATGCGGCGGTGATTACCGCAGGCGCATGGTCTGGCCAGATTTGCCGCAGCTTGGGATACCGCCCAAACCTAGAGGCCGAGCGCGGCTATCACATCGAGCTATGGGGCCCCTCGGCCATGCCGCAGGTGCCCAGCATGGTGGTGTCTGGCAAATTTGTGGCCACCCCGATGGAGGGCAGATTGCGGCTGGCAGGGGTGGTGGAACTGGGTGGGTTGCACGCGGGCCCATCCGAGGCGCCTTTTGCGCTGCTCAAACGCGAATTGGCGCGCAACATGCCCGGGCTGCGTTGGGAGAAAATGACCCAATGGATGGGCCATCGCCCCTCGACGCCAGACAGTTTGCCGGTGATTGGGGCGCTGCCCAATGTGCAAGGCGTCTGGGCTGGGTTTGGCCATCAGCACGTGGGCCTGACGGCGGGCCCGAAAACCGGGCGGCTTTTGGCGCAGCTTATCGCTGGGCGGCGCCCCAATACCGATTTGGCGCCCTACGATCCGGCCCGCTTTGCCTAGGCACATGGGCGGGGCGCGCGCGTATTTCCGCTTGCCCCTGCCGGGCGGCTGCGCTCAATTGGGCGCATGAGCGAAACCACGATCACCGATGCTGCCGTTGGGGGCGCATTTCCGCAGATTGCCGCCGTGGGCCTGGGCGGGCTTTTGGTGCGGTTTTCCGACCAGCTTGGCGAGGCGGCAAACCGCGCGGCGCTGGCCTTTCGGGCAGAAGTGGCGCTGCAAGGCCTTGCCGGTGTGCAAGAGCTGTCAACATCTTTGACGGGCACATTTTTGCGCATCGATCCGCTTTACCCCGATGTGGCTGGCCTGTGCGCACAGCTGCAGCGCCTGTTGGACAGCCGCGATTGGTATGCCGCCCCCTTGCCGCAAGGGCGGCGGCATTTGCGCATACCTTGCGTGATCGGTGGCAGCCATGGCCCGCAATGGGGCGATGCTGTGGCCGCCAGTGGTCTGGCAGAGGATCAGGCGCTGGCCAGCCTGACTGAAAACCGCGTGCGGGTGCTGACCATCGGTTTTGCGCCGGGCCAGCCCTATATGGGCCAATTGCCGCCGGAATGGAATATTCCCCGCCTGTCACAGCTGACGCCGCAGGTGCCCGCGGGCGCGCTGGTGATTGCCATTCGCCAACTTATTATCTTTTCGGCCGCCACGCCCACCGGCTGGCGCCATATCGGCCAAAGCGCTTTTCGGCTGTTTCGCCCAGATGCCGCGCGCCCCTTTGCGCTGAACCCCGGCGACGAGGTCTCGATCCGGCCGATCACGGCCGAAGAATACGAAAACATCCGCGCCCAAGATCGCAGCGGCGATGGCGGCGCCCAGATCGAGGTGCTGGCATGAGCCATGGCCCCGCAGAGCTGCAGGTTTTGGCCGCAGGCCCCGGGATCAGCGTGCAGGATCTGGGGCGCTTTGGCTATTTGGGGCAGGGGGTTTCGGCCAGCGGTGCCGCCGATCCCGTGGCCATGCACGAGGGCGCTGCGCTGTTGGGCCAAAGCCCCGATTTGGCCGCGATAGAAATGGCCGGAGCAGGTGGCAGCTTTCGTGCCGCGCGTGATTTGCGCATCAGCCTAACGGGCGCCCCCATGGCGGCGCGCATCGGCGACAGCCCCGTGGCATGGAATGCCAGCCATCTATTGCCTGCAGATTTGCCGCTGGTTTTGGGCGGCGCGCGGGG
>RFQY01000233.1 GCA_009924775.1 Paracoccaceae bacterium
ATTGACAGCCAAGCCCCCAAGCGAGGTTTCTTTGTATTTTTCGTGCATATCCGCGCCGGTTTGGCGCATGGTCTCGATGGCGGCATCGAGCGGCACAAAATGCTGCCCATCGCCGCGCAGTGCCAAGCTGGCGGCGCTGACGGCCTTGATCGCGCCCAGTCCATTACGTTCGATGCAGGGGACCTGAACCAAGCCTTTAACCGGGTCACAGGTCATGCCAAGGTGATGTTCCAGCGCAATTTCCGCTGCATTTTCAATCTGTTCTGGCGTGCCGCCCAAAACCGCGCATAGGCCTGCCGCGGCCATTGCTGCGGCGCTGCCCACCTCGGCCTGACAGCCGGCCTCGGCGCCTGAAATCGAGGCGTTGAATTTCACCAGCCCGCCAATGGCCGCGGCGGTCAGCAAAAACTCGTCTATCCGGCTGGCGCTGGCACCGGGCACATGATCCAGCCAATAGCGGATGACCGCCGGCACAACCCCCGCCGCGCCATTGGTGGGGGCGGTGACCACTTGGCCACCGGCTGCGTTTTCTTCATTCACCGCCATGGCATAGGCCGACATCCAGTCATTGATCACATGCGGTGCGGTCAGGTTCATGCCCCGCTCGGCCTGCAGTTTTTCGTGAATGGCTTTGGCGCGGCGGCGCACGTTCAGCCCGCCCGGCAGGATGCCATCGGTGTTTAGCCCGCGCTCGATGCAGGCATTCATCACCTCCCACAGCCGGGCAATGCCACTGTCCAGCCCTTGGGCCCCGTTGCGGCTGATTTCGTTGGCGCGCTTCATCTGGGCAATGGTTTTGCCAGATGCGGCGGCCATTTCCAGCATTTCAGCGGCAGATTTGAACGGGTAGGGCACCGGCGCGCCCTCGTCTGTGGCGCGCCCCGCCGCCAGCTCATCTGCGCTTAGAACAAAGCCGCCCCCGATGGAGTAATAGGTTTCTTGCAAGATCACATCGCCTTGGGCATCCAACCCCATCAAGATCATGCCATTTGCATGGCCGGGCAGGGCGGGGCCATAATCAAAGCTGAGGCTGGTTTTGGGGTCGAACTGCAGCGGCGGCAGGCCCTCGACCACGATTTGCCCTGTGGCGGTGATGTCGGCCAAAACCGCCTCGGCGCGGGCATGGTCGTAGGTGTCGGGCAAAAACCCCGCCAGCCCCAAAATAGTGGCCCGGTCGGTGGCATGGCCCACCCCGGTAAAGGCCAAGCTGCCATGCAGCGACGCGCGCAGCCCGGCAAATTCGAACGGTGCGGCGCGCATCAGTTGCAAAAACCGCGCCGCTGCCACCATCGGCCCCATCGTATGCGAGGACGAGGGGCCAATGCCAACTTTGAACATATCGAAGACAGAGAGGAACATGTCAGACAGCGCTTCCTTCAGGACGGGTGGCCAGTGCGGGGCGGGTAAAAGGCTGTGGGCCCAGCCCCTCGGCCAAGGCCGCAGCATGGGTGCTGCGGCGGTGTTCTAGGCGTTCGGCCATGGCGTGCAAATGGGGCGTATCCGACAGGGCAAACCAGCCGGTTTCCCCCTGCGGATACAGCGCACACCAGCGCAAAAGCGGGGCCAAATATAGATCGATCAAGCTTGGGTTTTGCCCAGCAAAGGGGCCGCTGCCCATTGGTGTTGCCTGCGCGGCAGCCGCGTCTAGCAGCGCCAGATGCCGGGCAATATTGGCGCTGTTGATCTGGCGAAACTGGCTTTGTGCGGCGCTGTCTTGGCCCACGTAGAGATGGGGGTAAAACTGCATACGCAGCGCCGGGTGCAGGGTGTTTGCCACGAAAAACAGCCATTTCAGCGCCGCGCCCCGGGGTGCATCGCCGGGCGCGGGGAACAGCCCCTGCGCGGCGGTCTGGGCGGGGTGGGCATCGGCCAACCACAGCAAAATGGCGCCGGTTTCAAAAATGGCGCCCTGCGGGGTTTCCAACACCGGGATCAGCCCTGTGGGGTTAAGCGCTAGATAGGCCGGGGCCTTTTGCGCGGTGCGGGCGCGATCCACCAAGCAGGTCGTATAGGGCAGGCGCAATTCTTCCAGCGCCAAGCGAATGATTAGCGAGGCGTTATCGGGGGCGTAGTGAAGGCGCAGCGTGCTCATAGCGCCTTGATAGCGCTCGGCGTTGCCCGGGCGTGGTGAAAAAGCGACGTTTCCCATTGGAAACGCGCAAGCCAAGGGCTGCGCCCCCTCGCATATAGGGCTAAGCTGGCCTATAACGCGCCAAATCAGCAGGAGTCGCCCATGACCGGAGAATTGTCGCCCATCGACAAGGCAAAATTCGTCGCCGCCAAACGCGCGGTTGATTTCGTAGAAGATGGCATGCGCGTGGGCCTTGGCACCGGTTCAACTGCGGCATGGATGGTGCGCTGCTTGGCCGAGGTTGTGCGCCAAGATGGGCTGAAGATACGCGCTGTGCCCACCTCGACACGCACCGCCGCCTTGGCGCGCGAATTGGGCATCGAGGTGGTTTCGCTGGACGAGGCTAAATGGCTGGACCTGACGATTGATGGCGCAGATGAATTCGATGGCGATTTGAACCTGATCAAAGGTGGTGGCGGCGCGCTGCTGCAAGAAAAAATTGTGGCCACGGCCAGCGATCAGATGATCGTGATTGCCGATGCAGGCAAAGAGGTGGGCGCGCTGGGGGCCTTTCCGCTGCCGGTCGAGGTGATTCCCTTTGGCTGGCAAACCACCAAAGCGCTGATCGAGGAAATGCTGGTCTCGATCGATGTTTTGGGGCGCTCCACCAGCCTGCGCATGAATGGCGATCGCCCCTTTGTGACCGACGAGGGCAACCATATTCTGGATCTGCACTTGGGCCGTATCGGCAATGCCCGGCAATTGGCCATGGTGCTGAACCAAGTGCCCGGCGTGGTGGAAAACGGCCTGTTTATCGATATTTGTGATGTGGTTGTGGTGGGCTACGGCGATGGCCGGGTGGAAACCCGCGATATCAACCAAGGCACAGTGGAAACCGAAAAGCTGGATTTTGTCGAAAGCGAAAACCTGTTTCGCGATATCGATTAAACGCGCTTATTGACGCTGAAAAGGCGCCCCCTTGTGGGCGCCTTTTTATTTGGGCCGCTATGATGGCTGCAACGGCCGCGGCTTGGGCGGTGGTTTAGGCGGCCGCTTCGGTGCGGCTGAGATCGGAAAACGACACCAGCTTGCCGCGCGCCTCGTCCCATAGATGCAGGCGCACGGTGGCAAAGCTTTCGGCGATGGTCAGCCTTTGGGCCTCGGCCAGGGTGGCGTGGTGGCGCAGCACCTCGGGCAGGCGATAGAAGGGGATGCGCGAATAAAGATGGTGCACATGGTGGATGCCGATGTTGCCGGTCAGCCAGCGCAGGGGCTGGGGCAGCACATAATGCGAACTGCCCTCTAGGGCTGCGTGGTGCAACTGCCAGTCTTCGCCCTTGGACCAATGGGTTTGCTCGAATTGGTGCTGCACGTAAAACAGCCACACCCCAATCGTGGCTGCGCTGATCGCGCAGGGCAAATAGATCAGCAGCACAGCTTCCCAGCCGCCCGCCCACAGCAGCGCCGCCAGCACCAAGGCGAT
>RFQY01000234.1 GCA_009924775.1 Paracoccaceae bacterium
GCGCCCAAAGGATGCCCAGCGCGATGTAAACCAGCAGTTCAACCCAGATCGAGGGGCGCTCGATCATATTCACCACGCTGACAGCCGCAACGATATAGGCGGGCATGCCAATCAGCAAAATCACCAATGCCCACCGTCTGCGCGCCTTGTAGCTTAGTGCCATACCGCCCTGCCCCGCTGTGATCTGTGTTTTAATCTGCGAACGGGTCGGTGACCAAAATTGTGTCTTCCCGCTCTGGCGAGGTAGAAAGTAGCGCGACGGGGCATTCGATCAACTCTTCCACGCGGCGCACATATTTGATGGCATTGGCCGGCAAATCCGCCCAAGAGCGCGCGCCTTCGGTCGAATCTGACCAGCCTTCCATTTCCTCGTAGATGGGCACGCAGCGCGCCTGCGCCTCGGCGGCCATGGGCAGATAATCCAGCCGCGCGCCATCCAGCTCGTAGCCCACGCAGATTTTCAGGGTTTCGAACCCGTCCAACACATCAAGCTTGGTCAGCGCAATCCCATTCACCCCCGATGTGGCACAGGTTTGGCGCACCAAGGCGGCATCGAACCAGCCACAGCGGCGTTTGCGCCCGGTGACGGTGCCAAATTCATGCCCGCGGGTGCCAAGGCGGTTGCCGTCTTCGTCAAACAGCTCGGTCGGGAACGGCCCCTCGCCCACGCGGGTGGTATAGGCCTTTACGATGCCCAACACATAATCGATCGAGCCGGGGCCCATACCCACGCCAGTGGCCGCCTGCCCGGCAATCACATTCGACGAGGTGACAAAGGGATACGTGCCAAAATCGATATCCAGCAGCGCCCCTTGGGCACCCTCGAACAAAATCCGTTTGCCCGCCTTGCGCTTTTCGTTCAGCACCTTCCAGACGGGGGCGGCATAGGGCAGGATCTGCGGCGCAATTTGCTTTAGCTGCTCAATCAGCGCGTCGCGGTCCACGGGAACGATTCCCAAACCACGGCGCAGCGGGTCGTGGTGCTGCAGCGCCCGATCAACACGGGCAATCAGGGTTTCTTCGTCGGCCAAATCGGCCACACGCACGGCCCTGCGGCCCACTTTATCCTCGTAGGCCGGGCCAATGCCGCGCCCGGTTGTGCCGATCTTGGTGCCGCTGCTGGCGGCTTCTTCGCGGGCGCGGTCCAACTCACCATGGATCGGCAAGATCAAAGGGGTATTTTCGGCGATCATCAGGGTTTGTGGTGAAATTTCAACGCCTTCGGCCTGAATTTTGGCAATTTCTTGCACCATATGCCACGGGTCCAGCACCACACCATTGCCGATCACAGACAGTTTGCCGCCGCGCACCACACCCGAGGGCAGCGCGTTCAGCTTATACACCTTGCCGTCAATGACCAGCGTGTGGCCGGCATTGTGCCCACCTTGAAACCGGCAAATCACATCGGCGCGCTCAGACAGCCAATCAACCAGCTTACCCTTGCCTTCGTCGCCCCACTGTGCGCCCACGACCACAACATTTGCCATGTCAAAGATCCTTCCTGACGGCTGAAACCCGTGACCGTATACCGACGCCCGCGCGCCAGCGAAACCGGAAATTTACACGCGCGCCACCAGCCGCAGGCGATGGCGCAACTTGCCGCTAGCCGCGCGTGGGCATATCGGCGGCGGCCAAATGCACCGGCGCCCCATGCGGGGTTGCCAAATAGGCGGCCTCCCACGCGGCGCGCAGGGCCTCTACCTGATCGGGCTGGGCCAGCGCGGCCTCGGCCAACCAATGTTCCAATGTCTCCAGCCATGCGGCAAAATAGTCGTCGCCGCCATCCAAGCTGCGATTTAGCCCATGACGCGCCAATGTGGCGCCAAAACGCGCCGCCCAATCAGGCCATTGAAACAGGCCCTGTGCGTGCAAATGCACAGTCAGCGCAAACACTTGGGCATGCCAAGGCTGGGAAAATACCGGCGCGGGCGGGGTGTTTTGGGGGCTTTGGGTCATTCTGGGGCCAGATAGCTGTGCCACAAATCGGCGGTAATCTCGTCGCCCGCGCGTTCGGGCTGCCCCCATAGATCGGCGGCATCAAAAACTACGGTATAAAGCGGCTCTGGTGCTTCGCCCTGCCCATGGGCGTGGCTGTCGGGCAGGACATGGCTGCCATGCTGCATCAAAATCCGGCCCGTTTTTCCCGCCAGATAGGCCGGCAGGCGGGTATGCCCGCCCGCCACTCGGGTGTTGCGCGCAGGCAGCAAGGTGCGCACGCGGGTGCCAACGGGCCAAGGGCTGGCGGCCTTGGCGCTGCGCAAACTGGGCGCACCGCGCGCCAAGGCCGGGCCCACCGCCGCGGCAGACAGGCGGCGCGTGGCAAGGGGGCTTTCGCCCATCGCTTGGCCTGTGCGCAGCTCTTGCGCGCAAACCACACCCTGCGCCACCAGCATATCGGCCAAAGCGGCCAACCATTTTTCGTAATAGCCAAAGCGCATGTAATCTGCCGGCCACAGACATTCGCGGGCGTGGCGCATCATATCAAGGTTCCACTGCCCCAAGGCGCCGGCGGCCAAGGTCACGGCCAAGGCGCGGGCGTGCCAGGGCTGCTCGAACACGGCCTCGCTGGGCTGTGGCTGCACCGGACCATAGCCCAGCCGCCCCCCCATATCGTGAATGCGGCTCATGCCGGGCTTTGCGGCAGGCCCGTGCCCACCATGCTGTCGCGCGTCACCAAATCTGTCAGCGCCTGCAGATCCAGCCCCTCGGTGCCCGCAGGGCGCATGGGCAAAACGAGGTAGCGGATTTCAGCGGTCGAATCCCACACCCTGATCCGGGTTTCTTCGGGCAGCTTCAGGCCAAATTCGGCCAGCACCTTGCGCGGCTCGCGCACGGCGCGGGCGCGGTAGGCATCGGATTTGTACCAAGCGGGCGGAATGCCCAGCAGCGGCCACGGGTAGCAGCTGCATAATGTGCACACCACCATGTTGTGGCACTGCGGCGTGTTTTCGACCACGACGATATGTTCGCCCTGACGGCCATAAAACCCCAGCTCGGCCACAACGGCGGTGGCATCTGCCAAAAGCGCTTGTTTGAAATCTGGCTCGGCCCAAGCACGCGCCACAACATGGGCCCCATTTTTGGGGCCGATCTTGTTTTCATAGGTATCGATGATCGCATCCAGCGCGGCAGGATCAATCAACCCCTTTTGCGACAACAAGGTTTCCAACGCTTTTACCCGCAGCGCCGGGTCGGGCGGCAGCAGGGCATGCGGGTGGTCGTGATCGTGGTCGTGATCGTGATGGTCATGTGGCATAAAGACATGATGAAACAGCCCAGCCGCGCTGTCCAGACGTTTCAATCGCGCAGCAACCGCCCCTTGGGCAAGAAGAACGGCTTGCCCCCAAGGCCAAACATCCTTACATACCCCGCTGAAACAAGATAGCCCAAGCCGAGGCCCCATGGAAAACGTTGTTCTTATCATCCACCTGCTGCTGGCGCTTGCGCTTATCGGGATCGTGCTGATGCAGCGCTCTGAA
>RFQY01000235.1 GCA_009924775.1 Paracoccaceae bacterium
TCGCCGCGCGCCAAATGCGGTGCACCTTGGGCAATACCCCGCAGCAGATCATCCAGCCATTCCTGATCTGCCTTGGCAAAATCAGACAGCACATAGGCTGCCACCCGGTCTTTGTGGCCGGGATGGCCGATGCCCAGCCGCACGCGGGCGTAGGCCTCGCCGATATGCTGGTGGATCGAGCGTAGGCCATTATGGCCTGCATGCCCGCCCCCCTGTTTCACCCGCAGCTTACCGGGTGCCAGATCAAGTTCGTCGTGAAAAACAGTTATATCTTCGGGGCTTAGCTTGAAAAACCGCATCGCCTCGCCCACCGATTGGCCGCTTAGGTTCATAAAAGTGTCGGGCTTGAGCAAAAGTACCTTATCGCCCCCCAAACGCCCCTCGGACAGCTGCCCCTGAAAGCGCCCACGCCATGGCTGAAACCCATGCGCATCGGCAATACGGTCCAAGGCCATAAAGCCGATATTGTGGCGGTTTTGCGCGTATTTTCCGCCTGGATTGCCCAGACCTACCCATAACTGCATCGCAAACCCCCCGTGTTGCCCTTTGCGGTGGTGTAGCGGCAGCGCCTGCAAAACTCAACGTGCAAGCCAAAGGTGGCGCCATAGAAAAAGGCGCGCCCCACGGGAACGCGCCTTAGCGGTTTTCATTCTGGGGCCAAGTGCCCGCAGATATTATTCGGCGTCGCCTTCGCCATCATCTGCCGCATCAGCCGAGCGCAGGCCCGACGGTGCCGAGATGTTTGCGATGACGAAATCACGCTCGATCGTGGGCTTCGCGCCTTCGGGCAGAATAGCATCGCTGATGTGGATCACATCGCCAATGTCACGGCCAGTCAGATCGATGGTGATGTGGTCGGGGATATCGCCCGCCAGCACGTTCAGTTCCACCTCGGCGCGCACGATTGTCAGCACGCCGCCTTTTTTCAAGCCGGGGGCTGCATCGTGGTTGATGAAATCAACGTGGATGAACAGGTTGATACGGCTGGTGCGACGCAGGCGCATCAGGTCGACGTGGGTGGGCAGGTCTTTGACAACATCGCGCTGCACATCGCGGCAGATCACGCGCACGTCTTCTTGGCCTTCGACCTTCAGGTTGAACAGGGTCGATTTGAAGCGGCCTGCTTTCAGGCGCTTCAGCAGGGCGTTGAAGGGGATGTTGATCGGCAGCGGATCGGCTTCGCCACCGAATACGATACCAGGAACCATGCCGTCACGACGTGCCTGACGAGCGGCGCCCTTGCCTGTCCCCGTCCGAACCTCAGCGTGAAGATCAGGAATTTCTCCAGCCATATTAATTCTCCATACGTTAGGGCGGGGTGCCTCCAAGGCTGTCACCCCGCGTGAAGTCGCGCGTATAGACTGGTTTGGCCTGATTGGAAAGGGGGAAAACGCATGGCCCGTGGGCCATGATCAGTCTTGCTTCAGCGCCCCATTTTCCCATGTGCCACTGGTTTCCTGCCCATCAGAATAGCGCATTGTGCCGGCCCCTTGGCGCTTGCCAGACCGGAAACTGCCCTCGTAGACATCGCCATTGGCATAGGTGGCCACGCCTTGGCCAGAAATTTCGCCCTGTTGCCATTGGCCCACATAGCGAAACCCATCGGCCATGGTAATTTCACCGCTGCCATGGCGCTGGCCATTTTCAAACTGGCCTTTGTATACAGTGCCATCTGGGTAGGTGGCGGTGCCTTGGCCGTGGCGCTGGCCGGCCTGCCATTCGCCCTCGTAACGGTAGCCGTCGGGGTAGGTCATAATGCCAAAGCCGTGGTTCTTGGCATCCAGATAGCCGCCCTCGTAGATCAGCCCGTTGGCATAAACCGCCCGGCCCTGCCCCTCGATCACACCTGCGCGCCATTCGCCCTCGTAGACCGAGCCGTCGGGATAGGTGATTTTGCCGATACCGTCGGCCAGATCATTGCGAAACTGCCCCTCGTAGACCGAACCATCGGGGTACAATACACGGCCCTGCCCCTCGATCTGGCCAGCCAGCCATGCCCCCTCGTAGCGGTAGCCATCGGCGCCGGTAAAAATGCCTTGGCCCTCGCGGCGGTCATCGACGAAATCGCCCTCGTAGACATCGCCATTGGCATAGCTGAGCCGCCCTTGGCCCACACGGCGGCCATTGTCGAAACCGCCCTCATACACATCGCCATTGGATTGGGTCAGCTTGCCCTGCCCCGACATTTGACCTGCCTGCCACTGGCCTTCGTAGACCATGCCATCTGGCAGGCGCAGGGTGCCCGTGCCATCGCGCATGCCGGCACGCATTTGGCCCTCGTAGACCGACCCATCGGGATAGGTAATTTGGCCCTGCCCCTCTTTCACGCCATCGACCCAATCGCCATCGTAGACATAGCCGCCCGCCGCCTCTAGCAGGCCGCGGCCGTGGTGTTTGGTGTCGCGGAACTGGCCTTCGTATCGCACGCCATTGGCATAGACCGCCACGCCACGCCCGGTGATGCGGCCATCGGCCCATTCGCCTTCGTAGGTGCCCCCATCGGCAAAAACAATTTTGCCCAGCCCTTCGGGTTTGCCTTTTTGGAAATCGCCCTCGTAGACCGAGCCATTGGGAAAGCGCGCCACGCCCTTGCCGCGAATTTCACCAGCCACCCATTCGCCGGTATATTCATAGCCGCTGGGCAAGCGATATGTGCCCTGCCCATGCTGCAACCCGTCTTTGAACGCCCCCTCATAGACCCCGCCATCGTCATATTGCTTGCTGGCGCGGGCGCTATCTTGGGCGGTGGCTGGCACTGCCAGGGCCAGCACCATCATCGCCGCCCCAAGGGGGGCCGCGCGAAACTGTGCCACTTTACCTGCCTGCATGCCGCTGCGCTTGCTCATCGTGCTGGTCCTGCCTTGCCATTATATCGCGTGGCGCCCGGGCGGGCCCCGTTGGGGCGAAAACTACAGGCCCTATGGCGGACTGACAACGCCTTTCAGGGCCAAAGAGCTTTTCCTCGGCTCTGGTTCTGCTACATCGGGGGCAAGACATGACCGCGAAAGAGATGCCATGACCGACCGGTTCCGCCTGACACTGGCCCAGCTTAACCCTGTTTTGGGCGATATCGACGGCAATATCGCCAAGGCCCGCGCCGCATGGGACAGCGCGCGCGCCGAGGGCGCCGATATGGTGGCGTTTCCTGAAATGTTCGTGACGGGCTACAACACCCAAGATCTGGTGCTGAAACCCGCCTTTCACCAAGCCGCAATAAACGCCATCCACCAATTGGCCGCAGATTGCGCGGCGGGGCCTGCCATTGGCATAGGCGGGCCCGCCTTGGACGGCGCTAAACTGCACAACGCCTATTACATTTTGCAAGGGGGCCAGATCAGCGCGCAGGTGCACAAGCACCATCTGCCAAACTACCATGTCTTTGACGAAGAGCGCCTGTTCCAGCCCGGCGATGTCACCGGGCCCTATGTGGTGGGAGGGGTGCGCATTGGCAGCCCGATTTGCGAGGATGCGTGGTTCGA
>RFQY01000236.1 GCA_009924775.1 Paracoccaceae bacterium
GTGGCCGCCGAGCTCTCTTGTCAGAAACCAGGCTGACACCAGAAACAGGCCTCGCTGGCATGGGCATGGAAGATCAGCAAGTCACATCCCTGCGTGGGTACTGATATGCCAGACAAGCGTGCAATAAAAAAAGCGGTTGAGCTATTGCGCAAACATGGGCGCGGTGGCGACACCATACTTGCCCACATCAACCCCGAAGAGGCTGCAGCACTGAAGGCGATGGGTGGCTCTGGCCAACCAAATCCAGTGACTGGTCTTCCAGAGTTCATCAACATCACAGATGAAGGTGGGAACCTCATTTCTTCTGGCGGTGCCATATCCAAAGAGGCCATCGATCTTGAAGAAAAAGCACTTGATGCTGAAACGCAACGCTACATTGATGAGCAAAAGGCGCTGGCAGAGCAAGAGCGCATAGCCTTTGAGAATGAGCAAAGAGCATATGCCGCGCAGACAGAGGCGCAGCGCCTGGCCGATCAGGAGGCATTTGCCAAAGCGCAGGCTGAGATTGAGGCAATTGCGCAGAAAGAGCGCGATGTCATCACCAGGCAGGCCGCCGAGTATGACGCGCAGCAAAAGCGGATGCAAGAAGAGGCCGCTGCAGAGGCAGCGCGGTTGAAGGCCGAGCAGGCAGCGCTTGAACAGCAGCGCGTTGAAGCCGAGCAGCAAGCGACCCTGGTCAGGGAAAGAGCACGCACCGAGTTTGAAGGCGTGCAACGTGAAGCGGCAGAGCGCGAGGCCAGCCGCAAACGTGCTGCCAGATCATCAACGGCCAGGCCACTGCTTATGGGGACTGCAACAGAGACCGGCCCACAAGCGCTGGGCTATAGCGGCAACATGGGTGGTGGCGGCACACTTGGATCAACACAAACACTGGGAGTTGGATGATGGAAATGAAAGACAAGATGCAACAAAAGGTGGCCAAGGTCATGCGCGAGTACAAGGCTGGCAAGCTCAAAAGCTCAAGTGGCGACAAAGTCACCAACCAGAAGCAGGCCGTGGCCATCGCAATGAGCGAGGCAAACCAGCTCAAGAAGGGTAAATGATGGCAACCCGCCGCAACATGATCGAAGATGTTGAGGTTGAAGAGGAGGTCTATGCCTGCCCAATCGCAACCCGCGACTTGAAGGCAAACCTCAAGGCTCGCAACTTCGCATTTGAGAACTACGGCTATGGCCCGGCCAATCCCAACGACACAAAAAACAATCGTGGGTTTTGGCTGAAGAAAGCCACCATGCTCAACACCAGCGTGATTGAGGCCATGGGCATGCGCTGCGGCAATTGCGCGGCATTCATTCAAACCAGCCAGATGTTGGAATGCATCAAGGCTGGCATCGAGGCCAAAGATCCACGGCAAGAAGCTGGATACGACGAAGACGTGGTCGAGGCTGCTGGCCTGGGCTACTGCGAGTTGCTGCACTTCAAGTGCGCCGACACGCGCACCTGTGACGCATGGTTGGTCGGTGGCCCCATCACTGACAAAAGCGAGGAGGACGATTGATGAAAGAAGTCTGGGACAAGCCCCGTCCAAAGGATCTGGGCAAACCAAAGGAGCTGACCTCCGCGCAGAAAGCAAACGCCATGCGCCAGGCCAGGAATGCTGGTCGCCCCTACCCCAACCTGGTTGACAACATGAACGCCGCAAAGGGTAAAAAGTGAGCAAGTACGAAGACCCCAAGGGCGGTCTCACTGAGGCTGGGCGACGCAAGTTTGAGAGCTCTGGAGAGAGCAAGAACCTGCAGCCTGGCGTTAAGGAGTCGAGCCCCACGGGTGATCGAGCCCGTCGCAAGGGGTCGTTTTTGACGCGCTTCTACACTAACCCAAGCGGCCCATTGGTCAACGACAAAGGCGAGCCAACCAGGCTGGCGCTGGCCGCCAATGCATGGGGCGAGCCCGTGCCGCGCACCGCATCTGCGGCTGCCAGGCTGGCCGCAAAGGGTCGCAACCTGATCGAGAAGTACAAGCTGGAGAAAGACTGATGGAATACAAAAACGCGCCAGGCGGCATGCGCCTGACCCCAGAACAAATCTTGAAGCGCCAGCAAATGGCGCAGACCAAGAAGGATGAGTTTCAGCAGCTCTACCAAGATGCCTACGAATTCGCCCTGCCCCAGCGCCAGCTCTATGGCGTGTGGGAAGGTGGTGCCGTGGGATCCAAAAAGATGCAGCGCGTCTTTGATTCGACCGCCATCAACAGCACCCAACGGTTTGCAAACAGATTGCAGTCTGTGGTTTTTCCCCCGCAGCGCAAATGGTGCCGCCTGGATCCCGGCGTTGACATCCCCATGGAGCGCAGAAGCCAGGCCCAGCAGATCCTCGACCTGTACAACGAGAAGATGTTTGCTGTGCTCAGACAGTCCAACCTGGACATTGCCATGGGCGAGTTCTTGCTCGACCTGGCCGTGGGCACCGCAGCCATGATGGTGCAGCCGGGCGACGATGTCTCCCCGCTCAACTTCATCCCCGTGCCGCTCTTCCTGGTGAGCTACGAAGAAGGTGCCAATGGCCAGGTGGACAACGTCTATCGGCGCATGCGCATGAAGGGCGAGAGCATCCAGCGCCAGTGGCCAGATGCCAATATCCCGCCCCAGATGGCCAGACGCATTGAGAACAAGCCGACCGATGACATCGAGTTGCTGGAGGCCACCATCTATGACCACAAGCGTGGCGACTACTGCTACCACGTCATCGACAAACTGTCCAAAGAGGAGCTGGTCTACCGGCGCAAGAAATACTCACCCTGGGTGATCTCGCGCTACATGAAGGTGGCTGGCGAGATCTATGGCCGTGGCCCCCTGATGACCGCCCTGCCCGACATCAAGACGCTGAACAAGACCATTGAGCTGCTGCTCAAGAACGCCAGCCTGGCGGTGTCTGGTGTCTACACGGCGGCTGATGACGGTGTGCTCAACCCCAACACGGTCAAGATCGTGCCAGGGGCCATCATCCCGGTAGCCAGAAACGGCGGCCCCCAAGGCCCGGCTTTGCAAGCCCTGCCCCGATCTGGTGACTTCAACGTCACCCAGCTTGGTGGCCAAGATCCTGGAGGTGATGGATGAGCGCGGTCTGATTGATCTGCCACTGCGCGTCAATGGGCTGGAGGTCAAGGTCACCCCGGTGGCCCCGTTGGCCAACGCACAGGCCATGGATGAGATCAATGCGGTGATGCAGTTTGCTCAATTGACCCAACAGATGGGGCCAGAGGGCACCGTGGCCGTGAAGTTTGGCGACATGATCGACTACCTGGGCGACAAGCTCGGGGTGCCTGCAGCCCTGCGCAATGATGCTGCCGAGCGTGCATTTTTGCTTGAAGAACGCCAGGCCCAGCAAGCTCAAGCCATGGCCGCACAAGTGCAAATGCAACAACTGCAAGGTGGCGCTGCTGCTCTGCCTGCACCTGCCGGGGCACCAGCATGAGCTGGGACGAGCTCGATGCCATTGGCCA
>RFQY01000237.1 GCA_009924775.1 Paracoccaceae bacterium
CGGTGGGGGCTGCGCTATGGCACGGGCCAAACCACGATGGCCAAAGGCACCTGCTTATGTTCACCTGCACCCTGATTGCGCGGCCCGGCGGGCTGGAAACCCCCTTGATCGATGCACTGCGTAACGCGTGGGGCGGCGGCGATGCGCTGTGGCTGGCGCCGGGCGAGGCGGCTGAATTTGCCCTGCCCAACATGCCAGAAAACCGCTGGCAGGTTTGGGACGATCTGCAGCAGCTGGGGGTTGATATGGTGGTGCAACCCAGCACAGGGCGGCGCAAAAAGATGCTGTTGGCAGATATGGACAGCACCATGATCGAACAGGAATGTATCGATGAGCTGGCCGATCAGGCCGGTGTGGGTGACCATGTCAAAGCCATCACCGCCCGCGCCATGAATGGCGAGCTGGATTTCAATGCTGCCCTAACAGAACGCGTGGCGCTGCTGCGCGGCCTGCCCGTGGGCGTGATCGACGAGGTGCTGCACAAGCGCATTACCTATATGCCGGGCGGGGCGGTGCTGTTGGCCACGATGAAGGCCAGCGGCGCCCATGCTGCGCTGGTGTCTGGCGGCTTTACCGCCTTTACCGCACAAGTGGCGGCGCATTTGGGCTTTCATGAACACCGCGCAAATGTGCTGTTGACCGACGGCGCCACCCTAAGCGGGCAGGTCGCGTTGCCCATTTTGGGCCGCGAGGCCAAGGTCGAGGCGCTGCAAGACATCACCGCACGCTTGGGCCTTGCGCCCCAAGATGTGTTGGCCGTGGGCGATGGCGCCAATGATCTGGGCATGTTGGGGCTGGCGGGCACGGGCGTGGCCCTGCACGCCAAACCCGCGGTGGCTGCGCAATGCGATGTGCGCATCAACCACGGCGATTTAACCGCGCTGCTGTTTTTGCAAGGCTATGCGCAGGCCGAATTTGTGGCGCCCTAAGCGGGCTGCCCTATGTCAGCGCGGCTGCGGGCCGGATCATACCCGTTTCTAAACCATTCCAATTGCGGATAGGGGCGTTCATGCGCTTTAGCGTGGCGGGGTGGTTGGCCTCTAACACCCCAAGTTTTACCAAAATCGCCGCGATTGCGCATTCTGCACCGCGGGTGCCGCCATCGACCACCTTTAGCGCGACGCCCATTTTCAGCTGCGGGATGATGGCAATAAAAAACGCCTCGGCCCCAGTTTTCAGCGCCACGCGCCCGCCCATGGCGCGCATCAATTCGGTGCAGGCCCGCCCTTCGCCGGCCACCAGTTCGGGGTAGGTGGCCATGGCATCGCGCAACTGGGCGGCGGCATCGGCGCGCGCGCCGGTGCCGGGCTGGGCGGCGGCAAAAAACGCCATGGCGCGGGCCATGCCATGCAGGGTGGTGGCAAAATTGGGCGCCGAACACCCGTCAATCCCATAGCCGGGGCTGGCCTCGCCGGTGACGTCTTCGAAGGCGGCTTTGCAGGCCAGCTGCACGGGGTGATCGGGGGCCACATATTCGGGGTTGCCGCCCAGATGTTTGTTCAAGGTCAAAAAGCCAGAATGTTTGCCCGAGCAATTGTTATGCATCTGGCAGGGCTTTTCGCCCGCGCGGATCAGCGCATCGCGGGCGGCCAGATCGCTTGGCTCTTGGGCGCCACAGCGAAAATCATCGTCGGTGCAGCCGATATGCTGAAGCCATGCCTGCACCCGGCTGGTGTGGATCGACGCCCCATTGTGCGAGGCGCAGGCCAGCGCCAGCTGTTCGGTTCCCAAGCCATAGGCGCGGGCAGCCCCGCTTTCCAGCAAGGGCAGTGCCTGCAACATTTTCGACGACGAGCGTGGCAGAACCACCGCCGCCGGGTCGCCCCATGCCTGCACGATCTGGCCAGTTTCGTCGCAAATCACGGCATGCCCGGTGTGCACGCTTTCCAAAAAAGGGCCGCGCCATACCTCGGCCAAGGGGACTGGGGTGGTCAATTTTGCTATCCTTTATGTGAGCTCTGGCGAAAAACTGCCCATGGCCCCTTTCGCCAGTGGCACGTTTCACGTTAGTGTAGCACTGTCGAGAAGAATAGAACCCCATATAGGCAAATCGCAAGATGCAGCGGGGTTCCTTGGTGATTGAGGCGAAGGACAGCTGGAGGCTGGGCATATGGTATTTCGACTTGCAACAGGGCTGGCCGTGGCCCTTGTGATGGTGGCAGGCCAAGGCGCATGGGCGCAACAGGTCAGCGAAAATCAGGTGGCTGCCAAAACCGACTGGGCGGTTTTTGAAGAACAAGATCCCAAAGAATGCTGGGCGGTGTCCGCGCCCAAAGAAACGGTAAACACCCGCGATGGCCGGGTTGTATCTGTGCGCCGTGGGGAAATTTTGCTGATGGCGTTTTTCCGCCCTGCGGCTGGGGTAAAGGGGCAGCTGGGCTTTACCGGCGGCTATCCTTTTGCGGGCGGGTCGACCGTCACGCTGGATGTGGATGGCGCGCAATATGAATTGTTCACCGAAGGCGAATGGGCCTGGCCTGCCAGCGCAGCCGATGATGGCAAGATCATTGCCGCGATGAAGCGTGGCTCGAATGCCGTGCTTACCGCGCGCTCGGCCCGTGGAACCGTGACGAAAGACTCGTTTTCCTTGCTGGGCTTTACCGCAGCACTGGACGAGGCAGACAAGCGCTGCCAATAACAGCCCCGCCCGCGTGGCCCGGCAACAGGCGCCCCTTTTGGGCGCCTTTTTTGCCTGTGCTGCCAAAGCCCGGTTGGAATTTGTCCAAAAAGACACAGCCGCCACGCTTTGCCACGCTTTTTGTGGACGTGCGCCCGGGCTTTGGGTAATTTGAAACCCAAAGGGGCCACAGAGACCCCGTATATTTGAGGCAGCATCATGTTCCCCGAGCGGTTTTCGAACCTACCGGCCTATGCGTTCCCGCGCCTGCGCGCCCTGTTGGATTGCCATCCCGCAGGCGGCCCCGTGCGCCATATGACGATTGGCGAGCCAAAACATGCCTTTCCCAGCTGGGTTGGCGAGATTTTGCAGCAAGAGATTGCAGGCTTTGGCCAATACCCCCCCAACGAAGGCGCGCCAGAATTGCGCCAAGCAATCACAGATTGGGTGCAGCGCCGCTATGGGGTGCAGCTGGATGCTGAAACCAATGTGATGGCGCTGAACGGCACGCGCGAGGGGCTGTATAATGCCTGCATGGCCTTGGTGGGCGAAGAAAAAGCCGGCGACAAGCCGGTGATTTTGATGCCGAACCCCTTTTACCAAGTGTATATGATCGGCGCCATTTCTGTGGCGGCCCAGCCTGTATTCGTGCCCGCCACGCGCGAGGGTGGCTATTTGCCCGATTATGCCAGCCTGCCACCGGCGCTGCTGAACCGTGTCAGCGCCGCGTATATCTGCTCGCCCGCCAACCCGCAGGGGGCAGTGGCCAGCCGCGCCTATTGGC
>RFQY01000238.1 GCA_009924775.1 Paracoccaceae bacterium
GATAAGGATCTTTTTCATGATTTTTCCCTCGGTTTCAGTCATGCGCCCCAAAACGGTAGTCCGCATTGGGTATGACAAGGGGTTTCGCGCTTTTGACGGGCGATTGGCAAGCCCGCCGGCGGATTGAGGAAATTTGCCGCCAAACGTGATGCAGCTTTGCCACAGTTTGGGCCGGCACCCCCGCCGGGCCACAGGGTTGGCCGGTGGATGGCACGAAGATGGCACGGGGCCGCCCCCCAATTGGCGGCGGGAACTATCCCCTTGCCCGCGCGGCTGTGCTTGGGTAGGACAAAGGCAGCACAGTCGGGGGGCTAAGGGCCATGACATACACGCGCGCAACACGCTTTATTCTGACCGCTGCCGCATTGGCCTTTTTGGCGGCATGCAGTGGTGGTGGGCTGTTTGGGGGCCAACAAGAACCGCGCACGCAGACTGCCCAGCAAGAGGTCGATGCAATCCCAAACCGTTCTGGGTTTCATACCACAGGCGGCACGTCGCTGTTTGATGCCCTGCGCCGGCGCGATCTGGACCGTGATGTCGCGGTGAACCGCTATATCTGGAATGCCTCGCTGGAAGTGCTGTCTTTCTTGCCGGTCGAGTCGGTCGATCCGTTTTCCGGCATCATGGTGTTTGGCTATGGCACGCCGCCGGGCGGTGGCCGGGCCTATCGCGCCACGGTGCATGTGAAAGACCCCGCGCTTGATGCCCGGTCGCTGTTGGTGTCGATCCAAACCCGCAATGGCCCCGTAGCCGAAGGCACGCGCCGCGCGGTGGAAGACGCCATTTTGACCCGGGCGCGCCAGTTGCGCGTGGCAGATAAGCGTTTTTGATCTGGTAGCGGCGCCTTCGTGGGGCGCAGCTAACAAACCTCACCTGATACGGCGCACCGAGTAAGGTGCACTTAATAAGGCGCAATGGGGCGCGGCATGCGCTGCGCCAGCCGGTTTACCCATTGCATTTGCTGCGGCAGGCACACGCGGCGCAGATCGTAGCGTTCTTGCACGAATTGGCGCGCGGCTTGGCCCATGCGGGCGCGCGTTTCGGCATCTTCTAGCAGGGTGTTGGCGGCCTGCACCAAACCATCTGTATCGAAGAAATCCACCAAATGGCCGGTTTTGCCGTGCTCTATGGCCTCGTGCAGGGGGGCGGTGTTGCTGGCCAAAATCGTGGCGCCCGCGCTCATGGCTTCGAACAGCGACCAGCTTAGCACGAAGTGGTAGGTCAAATAGACATGCAGCCGCGACACCTGCAGCAAGCTGACAAAATCGCGATAGGGAATGCGCCCCAAAAAATGCACCCTTGCCCAATCGGCATCGCTGATCTGGCCGCGCACCTCTGAGATCAGCAGCTCTTTCCAGCTGCCACCCTGGCTGGGGGGTGGGCCATAGCTGACACCGTCGCCGCCCACCATCAGCACATGTGCCTTTGGCCGCTGGCGCAGCAATTGCGGCAGGGCGCGCATGAACACATGATAGCCGCGATAAGGTTCAAGGTTGCGATTGACGAAGGTAATCACCTCGTCCGTGCGATCGAACGCGCGGTGATTGGGCAGGGCCAGTTTCGCCTGTGGGTTTGGCTTTAGCAGATCTGTGTCGATGCCATCGTGAATCACGCTGATCCGCTCTTGATAGGCGGGGGGGAAGGTGGCGGCCTGAAAGCGGGTTGGGCTGATGGCCAAATCGCATATCGGCAAATGCATGGTGTTGTTCAGGTTTTTCATGCGAATGCGCAGCGCGTCGGCCTCGTCCTCGGCGGTTGTGAATTCCGGGTCAAAGCGCAATGTGCTGTCATCGCTTTGGTGATACAGTTCGAAATAAAGGCCGATACGCGCATTGGGCCAGACATCGCGCAAAAACAGGGTTTCGCCCCAGCCGGGGTGGCCCAAGATAATATCGGGCACAAAGCCTGTGTCGCGCAGCGCACAGGCCGCGCGAAAGCAGGCCTCGCCGCGGATGACCTTGCTTTCCAGATCAATCAGCCAAGGGTGGCCCCGGCTGCCGGTCGAGCGCGCCACGGCATAGGGCAGCACCTCGACCCCGGCCCAAGTCACTGGTTTTTTGACCCGCAATGTCAGCGCCACACAGCGGTGGCCCGCTGCCGCCAATGCCGGCGCCAAATGTTTGAACTGACCAGGGAAATTTTGGTGGATAAACAGGATATTCATTAAACACACGGACAAAAATACACATTGGCCCGTAAATGCGCGCATTTTCCGGCCTAAGACAACTGTATTTTTGCACCCGCCCCCTAGACCAAAGCGGCCGACAGCCCTATCACCCCTGCCGACAGGTCCATGCATATCGGGGGAACGCCCATGTCGCGCTACGCAGCTTCAGAAATAGAACCCAAATGGCAGCAGGCCTGGGAACAGGCCAGCGTGTTCACCGCCACGCGCAGCGCGGACAAACCCAAATATTATGTGCTAGAGATGTTTCCCTACCCATCGGGGCGCATCCATATTGGCCATGTGCGCAATTACACGATGGGCGATGTGATCGCGCGCTATAAGCTGTCTACCGGCCATAACGTGCTGCACCCAATGGGGTTTGATGCCTTTGGGATGCCGGCGGAAAACGCTGCTATGGCCTCGGGGGGGCACCCCAAAACATGGACTTATGACAATATCGATACCATGGTCAGCCAGATGAAGCCCTTGGGCTTTGGGCTGGATTGGTCGCGCATGTTTGCCACATGTGACCCTGAATATTATGGTCAGCAGCAGGCGCTGTTTATCGACTTTCTGGAAAAAGGGCTGGTCTATCGTAAAAACGCCGTGGTCAACTGGGACCCGGTGGATATGACCGTGCTGGCCAACGAGCAAGTGATCGATGGCAAGGGCTGGCGATCTGGTGCCGATGTCGAGCGGCGCGAGCTGACGCAATGGTTCTTCAAGATTTCCGACTATTCCGACGAATTGCTGACAGCCTTGGATGGGTTGGATAACTGGCCCGCCAAGGTAAAGCTGATGCAGGCCAATTGGATTGGCAAATCGCGCGGTTTGCAATTTGGCTTTGATCTGGTCAATGGCCCCGCAGGCACGACCCAGATCGAGGTGTATACCACCCGCCCCGATACGCTGATGGGCGCCTCGTTTATTGGCATTTCGCCCGATCACCCGCTGGCCCGCCAGCTCGAGGCGGAAAACCCCGATGTTGCGGCGTTCTGCCAGATGGCGCGCAAAGGTGGCACAACCGAAGAGGCGCTGGAAAAGGCAGAAAAGCTGGGCTTTGATACCGGCCTGCGCGCGCGCCACCCCTTTGATGCGGCGTGGGAATTGCCCGTCTATATCGCCAATTTCATCTTGATGGATTACGGCACGGGCGCCATTTTCGGCTGCCCCGGTCACGACCAGCGCGATCAT
>RFQY01000239.1 GCA_009924775.1 Paracoccaceae bacterium
AGCGGTTTTTGCACCCATTTTGGGGGCCATGGCCGATTTATCTGGCAATCGCCTGCGCTGGATTTGGCTATTTTCGCTGCTTTACGTGGTGGGCGCCTATGGGTTGTGGTGGGCCGCACCGGGTGATTTCAACCTGTATCTCACGCTGACCTTTTTTGCCATTGGCATGATCGGTATGGAATTTGCCACGATTTTCACCAATTCCATGCTGCCCGATCTTGGCCCCAAAGAGCAGATTGGCCGCATTTCTGGCAATGGCTGGGCTTTTGGGTATTTGGGCGGTTTGGTGGGCTTGGTGATCATGCTGCTGCTTTTGGCCGAAAACGCCAGCACGGGTAAAACGCTGATCGGGCTTGACCCGATTTTCGGCCTCGATGCCAGCGCGCGCGAGGGCACCCGGGCCGTGGGCCCGCTGACGGCCATTTGGTATGCGCTGTTCATGGTGCCGTTTTTCTTATGGGTGCGCGACCCAAAACCTGCAAAACGCAGTGGCGCATCGGTTTTGCAAGCCTTGGGCGATGTGGCCCAAACCATCCGCAAACTGCCGCAATCCCCGTCGCTGTTTGCCTATCTGGCCAGTTCCATGTTTTACCGCGATGCGTTGAATGGCATGTATTTCTTTGGCGGCATTTACGCCGCTGGGGTCTTGGGCTGGTCGGTGGTGGATGTTGGCGTTTTTGGGATTATCGCCATTATCACAGGTGCGGTTTTTGCCATGTTGGGCGGGCGGGCGGATGCCCGTTTTGGCCCAATGCCGGTGATACGGGTCTGTATTTTGGTGCTGACCTTCGTGGCCATTTCCATTGTGTTTGTCTCACGCGACAGCGTTTATGGCGTGGCGGTTGGGCCCAGTTCGGCCCTGCCCGATATTACCTTTTACATCCTTGGCGCCATGATCGGGGCGGCGGGCGGGGTTATTCAGGCCGCAAGCCGCACGATGATGGTGCATCAAGCCAACCCCGACCGCATGACCGAGGCCTTCGGCCTATACGCTTTGGCGGGTAAGGCCACCAGCTTTCTGGCCCCCACTGCCATCGGCATTGCCACAGCGCTTAGCGGCAGCCAGCAAATTGGCGTCTCGCCGTTGATTGTGCTGTTCTTGATCGGGCTTGTTCTGTTGGGCTGGGTCAAACCTGCGGGTGATGGCGCCAGATGAGGCGGGCGCGGTGGCGCAGATGGGCCCTTGGCTGCCTTTTGGGGATTTGTGCCATGCAAACCATGGGCGCCTTGCCTGCTGCGGCGCAGGATCTGCCGGCCAAAGCGCTTTTCTCTGCACAACAAAGGGCTGCAGCCCTGCCCCCACAGCCCATGGGCAGTTATGCACGGGGCTGTTTGGCCGGGGGGGTGCAACTGCCCGAAACTGGCCCGCATTGGCAAGCCATGCGATTGGGGCGCAACCGCAATTGGGGCCACCCCCAGACGCTGGCCTTCATCCGCGATCTGGCCGCCTTTGCCGCCCAGCAACCCGGCTGGAAAGGTCTTTATATTGGCGATATCAGCCAGCCACGCGGCGGCCCCATGGCCAGTGGCCATGCCAGCCACCAAATGGGGCTGGATGTGGATATTTGGATGCTGCCGCCACAGCGGCTGGACCTAAGCCGCGCCGCGCGTGAAACGCTCTCGTCGCAATCGATGCGGCGCGCCAATGGGGCCTATGTGAACAGCCACTGGGGCGCCAGCCACCATGCCATTATCAAGGCCGCAGCCAAAGACCCGCGGGTGGCGCGCATTTTCATTTTCCCCGGCGCCAAGCTGCAAATGTGCAAAGATGCCACAGGCAACCGCGACTGGCTGCGCAAACTGCGCCCTTGGTGGGGCCATCATGCCCATTTCCACGTGCGTCTGGCCTGCCCTGACGGGGCGCAGGGCTGCGAAAACCAGCCCGCGCCACCGCCCGGCGATGGCTGCGCCGAGGCCCGCCAATGGCAGGCCGATATCCTGAACCCGCCGCCGCCCCAGCCAAATGCCCCAAAACCCAAACCGAAGCCCGAATTGCAGCTGGCCGATTTGCCCACCAGCTGCCGGGCGGTTCTGGCCGCGCCATAAAGCCCAAAACACAGGTTTTTCTTGCCAAAGTGCCGCGAAAGGCGTAAGCGCCGCGCGTCCCCATGGTGGGGCCAAGTCTCCGCAACCTTGTAAAAACGGATCACATCATGACCCGATCTTATCTACCCGGCATTCTTGCCATGGCCGCCATTGTTGTGGCCTCGAATATTTTGGTGCAATTCCTGTTTGGCCAGTGGCTGACATGGGGCGCCTTTACCTACCCGCTGGCATTTTTGGTGACAGATGTCATGAACCGCGTCTATGGCGCCGAAAGCGCGCGCCGCGTTGTGGTGGCAGGCTTTGTGGTGGGGGTCATCTGCTCGCTGATTGGCACGCAGATCATGCTGCAGGGCGATGGCTATAGCTATCCCGCGGTCACGCTGCGCATTGCAATTGGGTCGGGCTTGGCCTTTTTGACCGCGCAATTGGTGGATATTGCGGTGTTTAACCGCCTGCGTGCGGGCGCATGGTGGCGCGCACCGCTGGCATCTACTTTGGTGGGCTCGTCGCTGGATACGGCGATTTTCTTTAGCGTCGCTTTTTCGGCCAGCCTCAGCATGATCGAGCCACAAAACGACGTGTCTTGGGCGGGCGAAATATTGCCCATATTGAACGCCGGGCCCGAGGCCCCGCTGTGGGTGTCTTTGGCGCTGGCGGATTGGCTGGTGAAGCTGTCGCTGGCTTTATTGGCACTTGTGCCCTTCCGCATCATCGTGGGGCAACTTATGCCCAAGACCACATGATTTTGTTTTGACAAACCAAATTTCTGTGTCAGGCTGAGGCTATAGTTCAACAGCAGAAAGGAGGTGCTCTAGTGTCTAATGGGATCATGGAGAGTCGTGTCGGAACAGTCCGGGGGAAATGCTTCTGAGGCAGCCCTTGGCTGCATAACCTGCGGATTGGTGTCACCTAACCGGCGCACCTCCGAATTCTGTGGGGGCCACCTTAACCTTGGGGTGGCCCTTTTCCGTTGCTAAAATTCCATTGCTTAAAATGCGATCGTCAAAAACCGCCCACCCAAGGCAAAGCCCATGCTGCGTATTTCCGACACGGTTGTGATTGAAGACTGGGAACTGACAGAACAGTTTATCCGCGCCAGCGGGCCCGGTGGGCAGAACGTCAACAAAGTGTCCACCGCAGTGGAATTGCGGTTTGAGGCCGCGCGCTCGCCCAACCTAAGCGCGGCGGCGAAACGCCGGCTGGAAAAACTGGCAGGCCGCCGCTGGAGCAAAGAGGGCGCCGTGGTGCTGCAGGTGGACGAAACCCGCAGCCAAGCCCGCAATCGCGAGATTGCCCGCGAACGGCTGGCCGAAT
>RFQY01000240.1 GCA_009924775.1 Paracoccaceae bacterium
TATACATAGTCGTCATCTAAAGCGGACACGCCACCTAGTCTAGGCAATAACTCCTCTGCCATAATCCTAGTGTCGCTACGCTTATCACCTTTAGGTATATGAATATCTAGCACGCCATTGTGCGCTAGATAAGTATCATACTCCTCACCCTTTACCTTAAATGGGTGGCAGTTTAGTTCGTTCTTAACTCCGTGAGTAGCATACCTAGCGTGCCACATAGCATAGCCATTAGGATACTGCTCACGCAATTCTAAGAACCTAGCGATAGACTTCTTAGCAGACATACTGCGTTCAGATATAATACCATCACCAGTATCTATCGCAAACCCAAAGCCGTGTGGGTTCTTACACGCACCCATCTTTAGGTCATCTTTACTTGGTGTGGAATTAGGATTACACACCACTAGCAGACACATACTTTACCCCCTTACGCATTGACTAACTCATTACTATCGATTACTAACTTATCCACTCTACTCATACGCATATAGAGTTCAGGATATAAACCATTGTTGGCTTGTATCCAATCAGAGAACCACGCCCAACTTAACGCACCCATCTTTACATCTGATAGGGTTAGGTTGCGTGTGTATTCTACTGTTGCGTGTGCTAATTGTATAGCACTAAGCACACCTTCGGGGTTCATAGTTCCCCTAAAGAACCTAAGTTCTAAGGTGTATTGGTTCTGCGTATTTACCGCAGAATATCTCTCGGTCATAGCACTACTAGGGTGAGCAACCTTGTGTGCTAGTGTGAAGTATGGTCTATCGAACTCATCATACTGCCACACATCATTGAACTTAGCATAGTTAGACTTGCGCCCACCTAACTTCATCATCTTATCAGAGTTCTTATAGATAAGTGATAAGAACCTATGAGTGTGTGCGCCACCCTTAAACCCTGCCCTGCTTATATGGATATGTAGTCCGCAACTCTTGGCGTCCCAACTCCTAGCAGTATGAACTCTGCGTAGATAATCTAGCGTAGTCCATAAGTTCTTATGGTTAGTAAAGAAGTCGAGAGTAGCAGGGTGAGATACCATCTCGAACCCACGATATCCTCCACTATTTATACTGCTATCCTCTTTAAGATAGACAAAATCTCCTAACATCTCCATAATATACTGGGCACTATCGTGTAGGTTATTATCCCTAATCTCCATCTCTAGTTCTATACCGAAGTGTAGTTTATTCTTATCCTCACCATAGAATATAGGGTTAGGCTTGTAAGAGTATTGGTTAATTAACGCATTACCCTCGCAGTTATCGCAACTATCTCGGTTATAGACTTCACAATCCTCGCACCAGTAAGCATTATTAGAGCAACAATCCTCGCACCAATACACTCCAATATCTGCTACTTCATAACTAGAGCATTGGTCTGAGTAAGTATTCTCGCAACACTCACACCAGAAAGTATAGTTATCAGCGCATACTTCACAATACATACCAATACCATCAATATGCCTTGCGTTGTCAGAATAATCATACTCCTCGCAACGCTCACAATATACTCGACAATCCTCGCACAATAGTTCTCCTACTCTATTGGCTACCATATCGTCAGGCTTATAGTGTCCATTACAAGATTGGCACTCTTGCCACTCTATACCAGTAGTCATATTAACTCCCTACTTTATTGGTAATTCTAACTCTATCATTATATCATTAACTTTACTTCTTAGCAAACTTGTAGCCATAGCCATACTCTTAAAGTCTGACCTAGAATACCAGTTCTCTTGCGTTCTTAAAGACTTGCGGATTAACTCCAACTCATCTCTAGTTATCTCGATTACTATATTGTTATCCATATTACTTGCGTTCTCTGAATAACTTGATACTTCTTAGGGTGATACCAATAATCGCTAGGATTATCAGCGTTCTATGGGGTAGCCATATCTCACCGAAGTAAGTGCTTAGGTAGGTAGCCACGCTATCCACGCTAAACTCTTGGATAATCTCCATTAGTTCTCCATCTCCTAATCTAGTGATTAGGCTACCCTCTAAGGATACCATACCCTTAAAGGATAGTCAAGCCACTACTTAAAGTCTTTTAATATATCTGCCACTATATCTAACTCATCACTAGATAGGTGGTCGATATTTACTGCTTTACTTAGCCCTAATATATCTGCCATTAGTTCTCCTTACAATTCTCTAACAGATAGTTATTTACTATCTGCCACTCCTGCTCATTGGTAGGGGCTATCTTAGAGAGATTTAACTCTCTAATGCTAAACCTTACCATATCCCTAACTAGGGGCATAATTCATACTCCCTTAATTATACCTAAGTATAGCATACTTAGGGCAACAAGTCAAGTATCCTCAACTTATGGCGTGTCCTAGTAGGGTATCGAACCCTAAGCACTCCGAACCTATCGGCTAGGACTATCTTACAATCTTATAGATAACTCTCAGCAGGTTTAGCGTGTTGCTTTAAGAACTCAGCACGCCTAGCCTCAAGTCTTAACTCACGCTCTAGTTCTAAATTGTGAGCCTTGATTATCTGTGCCACCTTGCTAGGGGCTAACTTAGGGGCACGCTTACGCTTAACCCCTACTCTCACCGCTTTACCGCTTACTGTGTCGGATAATCTCCAACTAGGTGAGCCTAAGCCGTGTTTAAGTATTCCCCTATTAGGTGATTTAGATAATTGGATTACCATATTATCCCCTAATCCGATTAAGTAAGTAGTGAGTAAGTGGCTAAGAGCCCCGACAGCGCACCCGCCATCATAACAAGGGGGCGAACTCACCCACCTACTTACTACTCACTTAATCTATATTTAGTTATCGGGTAGATTATAGCACACTCTAAGAGATAGCGCAACTATATTATACCCTAGCGTGTCGCCTAGTTATGAACTAGGATTACCCCCTACTAGGGGCGACACTATCCAACTTTATCGCAATAATTGACTAGACTTACTGCCTATAAGGCGGGTCTGCTTAGTGGCAGGTATCCAATCCTCACGGGCTAATCCTAGTTTATCACTAAATGCTAGAACTCTCTCTAAGCGGTCTAATCGCTTTAAGTCTAGTTCTGCTCTTAGTTCTATCTCTAAGGCTTTACTCATATTCACCCCCTTATTTAGTTATATGCCTAACCTAGTATAGAACTAGGCATAAGTCAAACACCTCTAAGCGTGTTGGTGGTGTGAATTGTATCACACTATAAATACCTATAACCCTAAAGTATAGGGTGAGAGTTCTATCTCTAGGCTTATATCATACTGCCTCCCCTATCTGTCAAGTCTAAGGGTTAGGGAGATAGTTAGCAGTAGAGTTTAGTTATTTGAGTTTTAATATATCTCACAGTTAGTTCTCAGG
>RFQY01000025.1 GCA_009924775.1 Paracoccaceae bacterium
GAGGGGCAGCGCCCCTCGCCCTTCCGCCCCGGCCCTTTGACAAAGGATAACACATCATGACCCTTCCCACCCATGCCCGCGTGGTCATCATTGGCGGCGGCGTTGTTGGCTGTTCGGTTGCCTATCACCTGACCAAGCTTGGCTGGCAGGATGTGGTGCTCTTGGAACGCAAACAGCTGACCTCGGGCACAACATGGCATGCCGCCGGGCTGATCGGTCAGCTGCGCGCCTCGTCGAATATGACAAAACTGGCCCGCTATTCGGCCGAGCTTTACACCGGGCTCGAGGCAGAAACCGGGGTGGCCACGGGCTTTCGGCAGGTGGGGTCAATCTCGGCCGCGCTGACATCCGAGCGGCTAGAGGAACTGCGCCGCAGCGCCGCCATGGCGCGCGCGTTCGGCGTGCCGGTGGAAGAGCTGTCGCCAACCGAGATCAAGGCGCGCTACCCACATCTGAACACCCACGACGTGACCGGCGGGGTATGGCTGCCCACCGATGGGCAGGCCGATCCGGCCAATATTGCACTGGCCTTGGCCAAGGGCGCGCGGATGCGCGGCGCGGTGATCGCCGAACGCCATGGCGTGCGCGCCATTCATCGGCAGGGGCGGCGGGTGACCGGGGTGGACTGGGTCAGCGATGATGGCGCCAATTCCGGCCATATCGCCTGCGAGATGATCGTCAATTGCGCTGGCATGTGGGGCCATCAGGTGGGGCGCATGGCCGGTGTGAACGTGCCGCTGCACGCGTGCGAGCATTTCTATATCGTCTCCGAGCCTATTCAGGGCTTGGGCGCTTTGCCCGTGCTGCGGGTGCCCGATGAATGCGCCTATTACAAAGAAGACGCTGGGAAAATGATGCTTGGCGCTTTCGAGCCGGTGGCCAAGCCATGGGGCATGAACGGCATCCCGGACAGTTTCGAATTTGACCAGCTGCCCGAAGATTTTGATCACTTTGAACCCATCCTAGAGGCAGCGGTCAACCGTATGCCCATGTTGGGCGAGGCAGGTATTCACACCTTCTTTAACGGGCCAGAAAGCTTTACCCCAGATGATGCCTACCATTTGGGCCTTGCCCCCGAGATGGACAATGTTTGGGTGGCAGCCGGGTTCAACTCGATCGGCATTCAATCGGCAGGGGGGGCCGGCCATGCCCTGTCGTATTGGATGGATAGCGGCGAAAAGCCCTTTGATCTGGGCGATGTCGATATCGCGCGCATGCAGCCTTTTCAGGGCAATAAAACCTATCTCTATCAGCGCTCGACAGAAACGCTGGGCCTGCTTTATGCCGACCACTACCCCTATCGCCAAAAGGCCACGGCGCGGGGGGTGCGGCGCACGCCGTTTCATGCACATTTGGCGCAAAATGGCGCCGTGTTTGGCGAATTAGCCGGATGGGAACGGGCGAATTGGTACGCCAACCCGGGCCAAGACCCCAGCTATAGCTATTCATGGAAGCGACAGAATTTCTTTGCCAATGTTGGTGCCGAACTGGCGGCAGTGCGCAACAATCTGGGCATGTATGACATGTCCTCGTTTGGCAAATTGCGGGTCGAGGGGCCGCAGGCCGAGGCGTTTTTGAACCACGTCTGTGGCAATGACATGTCGGTGCCGGTTGGGCGCATCGTCTATACCCAGTTTTTGAACAAAACCGGCGGCATCGAGGCCGATGTGACCGTCACGCGCCTGTCGGAAACCGCCTATCTGGTGGTCACCCCTGCCGCCACGCGGCTGGCCGATGAAACATGGATGCGCCGGCATATGGGCAATTTCTCTGTGGTGATCACGGATGTCACCGCAGCCGAGGGGGTGCTGGCCGTGATGGGCCCACAGGCCCGTGCATTGATGCAAAAAGTCAGCCCCAACGATTTTTCAAATGCCACCAACCCCTTTGGCACGATGCAAGAAATTGAAATCGGCATGGGGCTGGCCCGTGCGCATCGGGTCTCTTACGTGGGCGAACTGGGCTGGGAGATCTACGTCAGCGCCGATATGGCTGGGCATGTGTTTGAAACCCTGTTCGAGGCAGGCCAAGATCTTGGGCTGAAACTGTGCGGCATGCATATGATGGATTGCGCGCGGATCGAAAAGGCGTTTCGCCATTTCGGCCATGATATCACCTGCGAGGACCATGTGCTTGAGGCGGGGCTTGGCTTTGCCGTGAAAACCGACAAGCCTGCCTTTATCGGGCGCGAGGCGGTGCTGGCCAAGAAAGAGGCTGGTTTGCAGCGGCGCTTGGTGCAATTCCGCCTGACCGACCCAGAGCCGCTGCTTTATCATAACGAGCCCGTTTTGCGTGACGGGCAGATTGTGGGCTATCTCAGCTCGGGCGCCTATGGGCACCATCTGGGCGGGGCCATTGGCATGGGCTATGTGCCCTGTGCGGGTGAAACCGCGGCGCAGGTGCTGGCCTCGCGCTATGAAATCGATGTGGCCGGCACCCGCGTGGTGGCCGAAGCCGCGCTAAAACCCATGTATGACCCAAGCGGCGCCCGCACCAAAGCCTAAGCTTTACCAGCCGGCCCATCACCCGTAAGAAAGGGGTGGGCCGGTTTGGGCACAAGAAAGGCAAGCTATGGGGAACAAAACCATTGTTTTTGGCGCGGGCTTAAGCGCCGTGCTGTTGCTGTCTGCCGTGGTGCTGGCACAGGGGATAGGCCAGCATGGGCATGGGCAAGCCCAAATGCACCAAAACCACCAGCACGATATGGCACGCATGCCCGGGCTGCAGGGGCGCGACACAACCGCCGAAGAAGTGGGTGACATGGCTGCGATGTTTCGCAATCATCCCAGCCTTGCCCGGCAGGTGACGCTGCTGCCAAATGGCATTCGCACCGAAACCAGCACCCCCGATCCTGCCCTGCGCGATGCGCTGTTGCGCCATGTCATTGGCATGATCGACCGGGTCGATACCGGGCGCGACCCCAAGGTGCGCATTCAAAGCCCGACATTGGATATTATCTTTGCCCGGCGCGCGCAGATTGAAACCCAGATCGACCTGACAGACACCGGGATAGTGGTTGTGCAAACATCCACCGACCCCGAGGTGGTGGCCGCGCTGCAAACCCATGCCGCCGAAGTCAGCGATATGGCCGCGCGCGGCATGCATGCCGTGCACGAGGCCATGGCCCGGCGCATGCAGCAATAAAAAAACAGGCAGGCCGGGGCCTGCCTGTTTTCATGCAGTGTAAAGACTGCTTAGATCACCTTGACGATCTGCTTGCCTTTGTTGCGGCCCACCAACAGGCCCATAAAGGCCTGCGGCGCGTTTTCTAGCCCTTCGGCAATGTCTTCGACAAACTTCACTTGGCCTGCGGCCACCATCGGCCCCACCTCGGCCAAGAAACGCGGGTAATCGGCCCAGTGATCGGAAATGATAAAGCCGTGCACATGTAGCCGGTTTACCAAGATCGTGCGCCACAGCTTGGGCAGGTTGTCTTTTTCCCCACCGGCATTGGCGCCCAACGCGCCTGCGTTATACCAGCTGATCATGCCGCAAACCGGGATACGCCCGCCGACATTCATCAAGGGCATCACGCCTTCCAGCACCTTGCCCGCCACGTTTTCGAAATAGATATCCACGCCCTTTGGGCAGGCCTCGGCCAGGGCTGCGCGCATGGCGGCTGCATCGGCGTAATCATGGTGGTTCAGGCAGATATCAAAGCCAAATGTCTCGCGCGCCATGGCGCATTTATCTGCACCACCTGCAACGCCCACCACATGGCACCCACGGGCCTTGGCGATTTGCCCCACCATCGAGCCAACAGGCCCCGTTGCCGCCGCCACAACCACGGTTTCGCCCGCTTTGGGCTGGCCAAATTGGGTCAACCCATACCAGCCGGTAAAGCCCGGCATGCCCAGCACACCCAGCGCCGCTGTGATCGGGCCGTGCGACGGCTCTAGCTTGCGGATCATCTTGGCGGGCTGCACACCATGGGTGGCCCAGCCAAACATCCCAAAGGCAAAATCGCCCGGCTGAAAGCCCGGGTCGTTCGAGGCAATCACCTCGCCCACGGCGCCGCCCTCCATTGTGCCGCCCAAGGGCACGGGCGTGGCATAGGATTTCGCATCATCCATACGCCCACGCATATAAGGATCAAGCGACATGTAATGCACGCGCACCAGCACCTCGCCATCGCCGGGGGTGGGGATGGGCGCCTCTTCAAGGCGGAAATCTTCGTTGCTCGGGGCGCCCACGGGGCGGCGCGCCAATGCGATGCGCTTCATTGTCTCGGTCATTTCGCGTTTCCCTTTTGGTAATGGTTTCAACGGCCGCGGTAGCGGAACACCCCGGTGCCGGTGGCGATCAATTCGCCGGTTTCATCGGTGATCTTGCCTTCGGCAAAATAGGTTTTGCGCCCACCGCCCGTGCGCCGCCCCTCGCCGATCAGCAGCTGGCCCTTGGCCTGCGACAAAAACTGCGTGGTCAGGGACAGGGTCATGCATTGCTGGGGGGCATCTGGCGTGCCGGTATAGCTGCCAGCAAACCCCATGACAGTGTCCAGCATCACCGCGTGCACACCGCCATGCACAATGCCAAAGCGGTTGCCCAAAAATTCCACAATGGGCAGTTCAAAGCGCGCGTAGCCCTCTGACCAGTCGGTGATATAGAACCCCAGATGCGCTTGCAGCGGGTAGGGCGTTTCTATCAGTTTCGGGTCCATCGCGTGCCTCAAACCGTTTTCGCGGCATCAAGCCCTGCTTGGGCAAAGCGTGGCACAAATTCGCCCAGCATCATGGCCCGTTCGGGGTTTGACGCATTGCCATCCAGCGCGCGTTTCAAAACACCCTGAATGATCGCGCCCATGCGGAAGAAATTGAAGGCCAGATAAAACCCCAGCCGGTCGATCCCGGCCAAGCCACGGCGCTGGCAATAGGCGGCCACGAAGTCTTCGTCGCTCATCAGCCCATGGGCATGGCGGTCGACGCCGGCCAGCCCGCGCCCTTCGGTGCCCGGGGGCATGGACCATTGCATCAACACAGCCCCCAGATCGGCATAGGGGTGGCCGGTAGTGGACAGTTCCCAATCAAGCACCGCGGCACAGCGCGGGGCATCGGCGGCAAAAAGCATGTTGTCGATGCGGTAATCGCCATGCACCAGCGTGCGCTGCCCGTCATCGGCGGGCAGATTGGCACCAAGCCAGTCGATCAGCTCTTCCATGGCGGGAATGGTTTGGGTTTCGCTGGCGCGATACTGCTTTGTCCAGCGCCCCACTTGGCGTTCGTAATAATTGCCTTCAGGCCCATAGTCGGCCAGCCCCACAGCCCCCAGATCTACGCTGTGAATGGCGGCCAAAACGCGGTTCATCTCGTCGATGATCGCGTGGCGCTGGCCCTGTTCCAATTCGGGCAGGCGCGGGTCGTTGAAATGGCGCCCCTGCACATGCTGCATGACATAAAACATCGAGCCGATCACGGCATCATCATCGCATAAGACATGCATTTGCGCCACGGGCACATCGCTGCCCCAAAGCGCGCGCTGCACCCGAAATTCGCGGTCAACCGCATGGGCAGATTTCAGCAATTGCCCCGGCGGTTTGCGCCGCAGCACGTAACTGGCCGTAGGGGTTTTCAGCAAAAATGTCGGGTTCGATTGGCCGCCTGCGAACTTCTCGGCTGTCAGCGGGCCAGAAAACCCCGGCATATTCTGTTCCAGCCATGCACCAATGGCGTTTAGATCAATCTGTGCTGCGGCATGCGCGCTCATACCGGCCTCCTTAACTATAGGTCAAAAACGTATCTTGATTTTCGCCGTCAATATGGGGGGTTTCGTTGAAACTGCCCAAATGTTCGGCCCGGGGGGTGACCACAATGCGCGTGACCGAGCAGTTTTTGATCTGCAATTGCAGGCGGATCATGGCATCGGCGGGCGCGCCCATGATATCAGCCACGCTTTGGCCAATGGCCCCGCCCGATGTTACCACCAGCACCTGTTCATGCGCGCCCTGCATGGCTTGGCGCCGGGCATCGCGCACGCGCGCGGCAAAATCAGCATAGGGTTCGGGCGGGTTTTCTATCTCGCCGCGCTGCCATTCCAGCACGGTTTCGCGCAGGGTTTTGAAATGGCTGCGCCGGTCTGTGTGCATGTTTTCAGGCGCGGGGCGGTTGCGATAGCGCGCGTTCAACAGGCCGCCAAAGTCAAACTCGTTGAAACCCGGTAAAATGCCGTCCACCTCTCCATGGCCCAGCGCAAGGTTGATGCCCTCCCATGTTTCGCGGTGGCGGCGTTGAGCACCGATAAACACCGCCTGCGGGCGCGCGCCCAAAGCGCGCAAAGCCACGCCCAGCGCCTGCGATTGGGCATGCCCCAGATCAGATAGTTTGTCGTAATCGGCGGCGCCAAAACTGGCCTGTGCGTGCCGGATCAACCATAGCTCAGCCATCGATCACCCCCCGCATGCGGGCCTTGGCGGCATCATATTCCTGCGTCAGGCGTGCCACCAATGCGGCGGCGGGCTGCACCTGTTTGATCGCCCCAATGCCCTGACCTGCGCCCCAAATTTCTTTCCAGCTTTTGGGTTTTTCGCGGTTGGCCCCAAAGTTCATGGCGCTTGGGTCGGATTCGGGCAGGTTGTTTGGGTCCATGCCCGCGCGTGCGATCGAGGGTTTCAGGTAATTGCCCCAAACCCCGGTAAAGAGCGACGAATAAACGATATCTTCGGCGCCACATTCGGTTATCATTTGTTTATAAGCCGGGTCAGCCCCCGCCTCGGTGGTGGCGATGAAGGGCGATCCGATATAGGCCAGATCGGCCCCCATCGCCTGTGCCGCCAGAATAGAGCTGCCATTGGCAATGGCGCCCGACAGCAACAATGGCCCATCAAACCATTCCCGAATTTCCGAAATCAACGCCAAGGGCGATTGCGCACCAGCATGACCACCGGCGCCCGCAGCCACCGCGATCAAACCATCTGCGCCCTTCTCGATGGCTTTTTTGGCGAAGGTGTTGTTGATGATATCGTGCAAGGTGATCCCCCCGCAGGCATGGGCGGCTTCGTTCACCTCGACGCGCGCGCCCAGCGAGGTAATCCACACCGGCACTTTCCATTTGTGGCAAATCTCAAGATCGCGTTCCAGCCGCGTGTTCGATCGGTGCACGATTTGGTTCACCGCATAGGGGGCGGCGGGGGTGTCTGGGTTGGCTTGGTTGTAGCGGTCCAGCTCTTCGGTGATGCGCTGCAGCCAGATCTCTAACATAATCGGGTCGCCCTCGGCCTCGCGGGCGTTCAGCGCCGGAAACGAGCCGATAATGCCAGCTTTGCACTGGGCAATCACCAGATCCGGGTTCGAGATGATAAACAAAGGCGAGCCGACAACCGGCAGGCGAAGCGTGTCAAAGAGGGCGGGCAAAGCCATGGCTATTCCTTCATCATGGCGGGGCGGCCCCGCCTTTTGGCACATCGTTCAGCAGGCGCCGCCACGGGCCGTGGCCCGCGGCGATGCCGATAGGGTATTAAAGCACTTCGAACAGGCCAGCAGCCCCCATGCCACCGCCCACGCACATGGTGCACACAACATAGCGCGCGCCGCGGCGTTTGCCTTCGATCAGCGCATGGCCCACCATGCGCGCGCCCGACATGCCATAGGGGTGGCCAATGGAAATGGCACCGCCGTTGACGTTCAGCAAGTCTTGCGGAATGCCCAGAACCCGCGCCGATTGCAGCACTTGGCTGGCAAAGGCCTCGTTCAATTCCCACAGGCCGATATCGTCAATTTTCAGCCCATGCGCTGCCAGCAGTTTTGGCACGGCATAAATGGGGCCAATGCCCATTTCATCGGGCTCGCAGCCTGCGGCCATAACCCCCACATAGCGCCCCAAGGGCTGCAGGCCCCGGCGTTCGGCTTCGGCGGCTTCCATGATGACGCTGGCCGATGCACCATCGGACAGCTGGCTGGCATTGCCTGCGGTAATAAAGCGGCCCTCGGATACTTTTTGACCGCCTTTGAACACCGGCTGTAAGCTTTCCAGATCGCCCAGCTGCGTGCTGGGGCGGTTGCCCTCGTCCTTGGCCAAGGTCACGGCTTTTTCGCTGATTTCCTTGGTTTCCTTGTTCATAACCAACATCGTGCTGTCCAGCGGCACGATCTCGTCGTCGAACTTGCCTGCCGCTTGGGCCGCGGCGGTGCGCTGCTGCGATTGCAGGGCATAGGCATCTTGGTCTTCGCGGCTGACGCCATAGCGATCGGCCACGATTTCGGCCGTTTCCAGCATCGACATATACAGTTCGGGCTTGTTGGCCTTGGTCCATGGGTCGGCCAGCCAATCGGTGCGCATCTTGTCGTTTTGCACCAGGCTGATCGATTCAACGCCGCCGCCAATAACGATGTCCATGCCATCATGGATCACCTGTTTGGCCGCCGTCGCAATGGCCATCATGCCGCTGGCGCATTGGCGATCCAACGACATGCCCGCCACCGTCACCGGCAGGCCCGCGCGGATCACAGCTTGGCGGCCAATATTGCCCCCGGTCGAGCCCTGCTGGATGGCGGTGCCGATGATACAATCGGAAATTTCATGCCCTTCCAGCCCGGCACGCGCCACAGCGTGTTTCACGGCATGGCCGATCAGCGCCTGCGCCGAGGTGTTGTTGAAAGCACCGCGATAGGCCTTGCCAATCGGGGTGCGTGCGGTCGAGACGATTACTGCATCACGCATAAACTGTTCCTTTCTCACTCGTTCCATGGGGCGGGCAAGCCGCGGGCTTCCGCCGCCATGCGCGCATATTTGCGGGTTTGGGCAAATGCATTATCCATTTCGGTTTGGCCTTCGGGATTGCGAATTTGGCCCAAGGCGGCCAGCACCCCTTCGGGGGTTAGGGCATCGCCCTGCAGGGCCACGCCTGCGGTTTCATACACTTTGGTTTCGGTGAAACAGCCCGCGCCTGCGCCCAAGATCATTTTGTTTGGCGCCGCTTCGCTGACCAACATCAACAGGCCCGGGGTGATGGTTTCCGGGCGCAGCAAATCCAGCGTTTCGGGCGGCAACAGCGCCTCGGTCATGCGGGTTGCGGCGGTGGGGGCCAGCATGTTGACATGCACATTTTTGCGCCCGCCTTCTTGGGCCAAAACATTCATCAACCCCAGCATGGCCGCCTTGGCCGCACCATAGTTAGACTGACCAAAATTGCCATAAAGCCCGCTGGCGGATGTGGTCAAAACAATGCGGCCATATTCGCGCCCCACCATATGGGACCACAGCGCATGGGTGCAATTGACCGAGCCCATCAAATGCACATCCAGCACAACGCGAAAATCGTCCAAGCTGGCCTTGGCAAAGGTTTTGTCGCGCAAGATGCCTGCGTTATTGACCAAGATATCAACATGGCCAAAGGTATCGATGGCCTCGTCAACCATGGCCTGCACCTGCACCGGATCGGTGACATTGGCCCCATTGGCGATGGCCTGCCCACCCATATCGTGGATTTCTTGCACCACGGCCTGTGCGGCCTGACTGCTGGCACCGGTGCCATCCGTGGCGGCGCCCAAATCGTTTACCACAACCTTGGCACCACGGGCCGCCAAACCCAGCGCGTGGCTGCGCCCCAGCCCCACACCGGCGCCGGTGACAATTGCGACCCTGTTGTCGAACCTAATCTCGCTCATTCATCCCCCCCAAAATAACGGCGACCAATCCACTGGGCCGCCAAAGCGGGCTTGTCTTGCCCTTCGATTTCCACGCTGACCGCCATGACCGTGGTGATAAAGCCCGGCTTGCTGTCATCCACCGTTTGCATGGTAAAATGCGCCCGAATACGCGCGCCTGCAGGCACAGGCGACAGGAAGCGCACCTTGTCAAAGCCATAATTCACGCCCATCGCCACGTCTTCCAGCACGGGCATCTGATACACCATGGCCGACAACATCGAGAGCGTCAGAAACCCATGCGCAATGGTGCCGCCAAAGGGGGTTTGTTTTGCCGCCTCGGGGTCGCAATGAATGAACTGCCAATCTTCGGTGACATCGGCAAAAGCATCGATGCGCTTTTGGTCGATGGTGAACCAATCCGATGTGCCAAAATGCTGCCCTTCTAGGGCTTTCAGCTGGGCAAGTGTGATGGTGGACATGTTACAGATCCTCGTTGAACAGGTTGCCGGGTGCGTTGGATTGCATGCCACCCGAAAGCGGCAAAATCGCCCCCGAAAGATAGGCCCCGCCGCGCCCGCACAAAAACTGCAATGCGCCGGCGATGTCTTCGGGGCTGCCCACACGGCCCAGCGGCACACCTTCGGCCGATTTGGCGCGCCCCTCTTCCGAGGCCAGCGCGAAGGCCGTCATTTTTGACACGAAAGGCCCCGGTGCAATGGCGTTCACGGTGATGAATTCATGCGCCAGATCATTCGACAAAACCCGCGTCATGTGGTGCACGGCGCCTTTCGAGACGGCATAGGAATAGGTGGCCGTGCCCTTGGGGATATCGCCCATAACGCTGCCCACATTTACCACGCGCGCCGGGTCTTCCGGGCGGGCCGCAGCGCGCAACAGCGGCAGCAAACTTTGGGTCAGGTGGAACATGCCCGTCACATTCAGCGACAATAGCTTTTCCCACGCCTCGTAGGGATGCGCCCCCAAGGGCGCGCCCCAGGTGCGGCCAGCATTGTTCATCAGAATGTGCAGCACATCGGTGCGCGCCTGCACAGCCGCCACCAAATTTGCAATACCCTCTTGGCTGGCTACATCGCCACCAAACCCCTCGACGCTGCCCCGCAGGCCCAGTGCGTTCAGCTCGGCCGCTACGGCCTGGCAGGCATCGGCCTTGCGGCTGGCGATCAGCACCCGCGCCCCCGCCGCAGCCAGACCATGGGCCGCCATTCGGCCAATGCCCGTGGCCCCGCCGGTGACCAGCGCCACCTTACCAGACAGATCAAACAGGCTTTCCGGTGTCATTTGCATAGTATCCCCCCTAGAACCCGCGTGCGGCGGCCACTTGGGCCGCGTGATAGCCGTAATCGCCCAGCCATTCGCTGCCCACGCGGGCGCGTTTCATGTAAAAGCCAATGTCATAGGCATCTGTCATGCCGATGCCGCCATGCATCTGCACGCCCTCGCGCACCGCCAGATCCACCGTTTGCGCGGCGCGGGCCTTGGCCAAAGATACGGCCAAACCGGCCTGGGTGGGGGTGGCATCCAGCACCCGGCCTGCATTGGCAATGGCGCTGGCTGTTACCTCGATTTCAGCCCAAAGATGGGCCGCGCGGTGCTGTAGCGCCTGAAAGCTGCCAATGGTGCGGTCAAATTGCTTGCGCTCTTTCAGGTAGCCCACGGTCATGCCATAGGCGCCGCCTGCAACCCCCAGCAATTCGGCGGCAACAGCAGCTTGGCCCGCTTGCACCCCGCGCGCCAGCAAGGCCCAGCCATCATCCAGCGTGCCCAGCACCTCGTCGCCCGTGGCCTCGACCCCATCGAACACCATCTGCGCGTGGTCGCGGCTGTCTACGGTGGCGCGCGCCATTTTGTGCAGCCCAGCACGATCGGCGGGAATATCAAAAAGCGTCAGCCCCGCCGCCTCGCCCGCGCTGCCGGCGGTGCGGGCCAAAACCAAAACGCGCTGTGCGCTGCCGCCATCGGCAACAAAGGCCTTGGTGCCGGTTAAGCGAAAGCCATTTCCGGCCTTTTGCGCCACCAGCGCGGTGTTCAACGGCGCGTGTTTGCGCCCCTCGTCCAGTGCCACGGCATAGATCAGGCGGCCCTCGGTAATGGCTGTTAGGGCCTGTTCGGCCTGTTGGCTGGCCGCCGCGCGCAAAGTGGTGGCAGCCATCACCGCGCTGGATATAAACGGGCTGGCGGCCAAGGTGCGGCCCATTTCCTCGGCCAGAATGCCCGCGGCGCGGTGGCCCATATCGGCCCCACCTTGGGCCTCGGGCACCAAAACGCCCGCCCAGCCCATTTGCGCCATTTCGCGCCAAAGCCCCGTATCAAACGGGCGCCCCTGATCGCGATTGGCCCGCAGGTTTGCCACGGGCGCGGCATCGGCCAGAAAGCCACGCGCGGCATCGCGCAGCATGGTTTCGTCTTCGGTTTCCAAAAGGCTTGTCATGGCGGCCCCTAGCTGTTTGGCAGTTCAAGAACACGTTTGGCGATGATATCCAGCATCACTTCGCTGGTACCGCCCTCGATGGAATTGGCCTTGGTGCGCAGCCATTCGGGGGCCAGGCTGCCATGCGGCCCATCCCATTCCACCGCCTCAGAGCCCGCCGCCGACATCAGCAGTTCGTAGCGCTCTTTGTTCAGCTCTGTGCCGTAATATTTCAGCATGGCGCTGGCATTACCCACGCCGCGCCCTGCCTCGGCTTGGTCTTTGTAGCGCTCCATCGTCATGGCAAAGGCCAAGGCATTCACCTCGATACGCATGGCTTCGGCGCGCGTCACCGGGTCATCCATGGCGCCATCCAGATCGCCCAAGACCTGCCCCAGCGAACGCCCCCCCAACAGGCCACGCGCGCCGCCACCAATCATTTCCCGCTCGTGGGTCAGCAGATATTTGGCAATGTCCCAGCCACGGTTTACCTGCCCCACGACCGAAGGGTTATCTTCGCCGTAGGATTTGGGCACTTTGACATTGTCAAAGAAGGTTTCGCAAAATGGCGATTTCCCCGAGATCAGCTGGATCGGGCGGGTGGTAACGCCGGGGCTGTTCATATCGATCAGCATGAACGAGATGCCCTTGTGCTTTGGCGCGTCACGATCGGTGCGCACCAAGGCAAAGATCCAATCGGCGCGGTCGGCGTAAGATGTCCAGATTTTCTGGCCATTCACCAACCAATGATCGCCCATATCCTCGGCGCGGGTTTGTACATTGGCCAAATCGCTGCCTGCGCCCGGCTCGGAATAGCCCTGACACCAGCGAATTTCGCCGCGCGTTACCGGCAAAAGATGCGCCAGCTTTTGGGCATGGGTGCCAAATTCCAGCAAGGCCGGGCCCAGCATCCACAAGCCAAAGCTTTCCAGCGGCGGCGGGGCTTGCAGGCGCTCTAGCTCTTCGCGGTAAATCTTTTCCTCGGCCCGCGACAGGCCAGCGCCGCCATATTCCACCGGCCAACGTGGCGCGGTCATGCCCCGGGCAATGGCCGCTTGCATCCACGTTTTTTGATCGTCATCCTGAAATTGCCATTTGCGCCCACCCCAAACGATACGGTCTTCGCCCATCGGGCGCCCAAGCAGGGGGGCCGGGCAGGCAGATAGGATCCAAACGGCAATCTCTGTGCGGAACGCATCCAGTGCGGCGGTTTCAGGCATTGGTCTCCTCCCAGAAACATATTTTGCAGTGCGAAATTGAATTCCGTCATTACAGTCAGGCAATATCAACTGTCGTCCATGGTCAAGCCACAGTTCGGGTCAAAGGCAAATAACGCAACGGCAGCACGGCGCGGGGCCGCGCTGCCATGGCGGCAGGGCTCAGCGCAAATCGGGCAGCTGATAATCTGCAAATTGTTGGCGCAAAGTCAGCTTCGACACTTTGCCCGTGGCGGTCAGCGGCAGGGCCTCGACCCAGATCACATCGTCGGGCAACTGCCATTTGGCAAAATGCTCGGACATATGGGTGTGGATATCGTCCAGCGCGGGCTTGTCTGCGCCGGCGGCAACCGCCACCAACACCGGCCGCTCGTCCCATTTGGGGTGGGGCATGGCGATGGCCGCACAGGCGGCAATGCCCGGGTGCGCCATGGCCACATTTTCCAGATCAATCGAGGAAATCCACTCGCCCCCAGATTTGATCAGGTCTTTCGAGCGGTCTTGGATGGTCAAAATACCGTTTTGATCGATCGAGGCGATATCGCCGGTGCCAAACCAGCCATCGCCATCCACGGCTTTGGCGCTGGCCTCGGGGTTGTTGAAATAGCCCGAAACAATGGTGTTGCCGCGCACGTATAATTCGCCAACCGCCTTGCCATCGTGGGCCACGCGCTGGCCGTTGTCATCGATGATTTTCAGCTGCACGCCAAAGGCACGGCGCCCCTGTTTGGCCTTTACATCCACCATCTGATCAAAGGGCAGATCTTTGACCCATTTTGGCATATTGCCATGGGTGCCAATCGGGCTCATTTCGGTCATGCCCCAAGCATGGCCCACATTCACGCCCATTTTCTCGAATGTTTCGATCATTTTGCGCGGCGCAGCCGAGCCGCCCACAACCACATCGGAAAAGCCCGATGGCTTGCGCCCTTGTTTTTGGATTTCGCCCAGCAGGCCCATCCAAACGGTGGGCACGCCCCATGCCGAGAACACGTTTTCCTGATCCATCAGCTTGAACAGGTTTTCGCCATCCAGCGCGCCGCCCGGCATCACCAGCGAATGCCCCAACAAAGGCGAGGCATAGGGAATACCCCAAGCATTCACATGAAACAGCGGCACCACCGGCAGCACGCGCGCCTCTTCTGGAATGGATTGGCCCATGATCAGCCCCACCATCATGGCGTGCAGCACGGTCGAACGGTTGGAATAAAGCGCGCCTTTGGGGTTGCCCGTGGTGCCCGAGGTATAGCACAGGCCCGCGGCGGTATTTTCGTCGAATTCTGGCCAATCAAAGCTTTCGGGCTGATCTACCAACAATTCTTCATAGCATAGCGCATCTAAGGTGTTTTCTGGCATATGCGCGCGGTCTGTCATGATGACAAAGCGCAAATCAGCGGGCAATTCGCTGCGCACGGCCTGCAGGATGGGCACAAAGGTGGTATCAACGAAAATCAGCTTATCTTCGGCGTGATTGACGATGTAGATCAACTGCTCGGCCGATAGGCGCGGGTTGATCGTGTGGCACACAGCACCTTGGCCGGAAATCGCATAATACAGCTCGAAATGGCGGTAGCCGTTCCATGCCAGCGTGGCCACCCGGTCGCCCAGCTGCACACCAAGCCCCTGCAGGGCATTGGCCAACTGGTACACACGGCGCAGCGTTTGCGGGTATGTTTGACGGTGAATATCGCCCTCGGTGCGCACCGAGATAATCTCGGCTTTGGCATGCGCTTCGGCGGCGTATTCCAGAATGTTACTGATCAGCAACGGTCTGTGCTGCATCATGCCCTTCATGGCATCCTCCCTAAAGTAGCTCCCTGGCCGGCAGGTTAACGTTGAGGGCGCGTTTGCCAAACGGAAAACGCAAAACGACTGCCTGAATTTCCGCCAATTTTTGCATAACTAGGAATGCCGTTGCGTCATTTCAGACCTGACTTGAGGCATGGGCACAGCATGGCCTAGGCTTGGCAGCATCAGACCCACATGATGCGGGCCGCCGACGGAGGGGAACACGTGAAAGCAATCATCTGCAAAGAATTTGCGCCGCTTGATGCGCTGGAATATGGCGATATCGCCGCCCCCGAGGCCACGGGGGATAACGTGCTGATCAAGGTCGAGGCCGCAGGCGTGAACTACCCCGATGGGCTGCTGGTGCAGGGCCTGTACCAAATGCGCCCCGAACACCCCTTTGTCCCGGGCATGGAGGCCGCGGGCACCGTGGTGGCGGTGGGCCCCGATGCCAGCGGTATCGCCGTGGGCAGCCGCGTGGCCACGATCTGTTCGCTTGGCGGATACGCCGAAATGGTGGCCGCGCCCCGGGGCCGGGTGTTTCCCATTGGCGATATGGATGCCGCCGAAGTTTGCGCGCTGATGGTGGCTTTTGGCACCTCGCATCATGCGTTGAAACAGCGCGCCAATCTGCAGCCGGGCGAAACCCTGCTTGTGACCGGCGCCGCAGGGGCCACGGGGATTGCCGCCATACAGATCGGCAAGATTATGGGCGCGCAGGTCATCGCCGTGGCCTCGACCCCGCAAAAGCGCGCCATCGCGCTGGAAAACGGGGCGGATCACGCGATTGGCTATGACAACCTAAAAGACGACATCAAATCGCTGACCAGTGGCAAAGGCGTGGATGTGGCCTTCGAATCGGTGGGGGGCGAGGCCTTTGCCGCCTGCGCCCGCGGCATGGCCCGCAATGGGCGGCTGTTGGTGATTGGTTTTGCCGGTGGCGAAATTCCAAAACTGCCCGTGAACCTGACGCTGGTGAAAGAATACAGCGTTGTGGGCGTGTTCTGGGGCAATTTCACCCGGTTCGAGCCCGCGGTTTACGGCCAAAACATGGACGAGCTGCTGGGCTGGTACAAAAGCGGCCAAGTCAAACCGCTGATCGAGGGGCGTTACCCATTGGCCCAAGCAGCCGAGGTGCTAAAACGCGTTCTGGGGCGGGGCGCCACGGGCAAGATTGCCCTGATCCCCTAAGCCCGCTTTGGGCAGGCACGGCGCGCCAGCGCGCCGGCCTGTTGCTGCCCCTAGCCGCCGATATGTTTCACCGCGTTGACCATGTGCAACAGCCGTGGGCCCAGTTCGGTTTCCAGCCGTTCGCGCGGCAAAACAAAGGCGGGCCCGCCAAGGTTAAACGCCAAAAGCGGCGCATCCCCTTGGGGCGAGACATAGGGCACCGACACCGAATTGATGTCGGATTGCCACCCGCCTGCATTGCAATAAAACCCACGCTCGGCAATCTGGGCGCGGGCATCTTCAATACCCTCGCGCAGGCGCGGCCACTCGTCTGGCCCGGCGCGCTGGGCCATGCGTTCAAACAATTCTGCGCGCTCTGCCTCGGGGGCCACGGCCAAATACGCCCGCCCCATGGCCGAGCGGCTAAGCGATATGCGCGACCCCACATTCAGCTGCAACGAGATCATCCCCCGCGTGGCACGGGCCGTGGCAATATAGGTCATGGTCAGGTCGTCGCGCCCCCCCATGCCCACCAGCACGCCATCGCCACTTTCATCGGCCAATTGCTGCATCAAGGGCTGCGCCGTTTCGCGCACTTTCATGCCCCCCAAACAGGCATAGCCCAACCCCAGCACAGGGACCCCCATACGGTACCGCCCCGTTGCCTCGTCATAGACCAGATAGCCCAGCTTTAGCAGCGTATAGGTCAGCCGCGACACGGTGGAATTGGGCAGCCCCGTGCGCGCGGCCAGCTCGCGGTTGCCCAGCCCCAGCTTATCATCCGTGGAAAAGGCGCGCAAAATATCAAGGCCACGGTGTAACGCGGTCACAAATTGGCGGTCGCCCGTTTCAGCCTCGGCAGTTTCAGACAGCTCTTGTATCCGCTTTCTCACCGTATCGTTCCTAATTTCAAAGGTTTGCTGGCCCTATGCCAAACCGCGCCCCGCGGTCAAGCAGCGCCCGTTTTTTCCCGTTCAGCCAATTCACGCCATAACACCTTGCCGCTTCCCGATTTTGGTAGGCTTTCCACAAACTCTACCACAGTCGGGCATTTATAGGCCGCCATCTGGCCCCGACACCATGCAATAACATCGGCCTGCGTCAGCTGGCCCATCGCCCCGGCGCGCGCCACTACGACTGCCTTTACCGTTTCGCCCCGCCGGCCATCGGGGGTGCCGATGATGCAGGCCTCGGCGATATCGGGGTGGTGATGCATCATCGCCTCTACCTCGGCGGGCCATACCTTGAAACCGCTGGCGTTGATCATGCGCTTGACCCTGTCGACCATATAAAAATAACCGTCAGGATCGATATAGCCCAAGTCGCCGGTGCGGAAGAACCGCTTGCCATCCATCTGGAAAAACGATTTTTCGGTTTCCTCGGGGCGGTTCCAATAGCCCAAGAACACCTGTGGGCCGTGCGTTACAATTTCGCCCACCTCGCCTTGGGGAAGCTCTTGCAGCGTATCGGGGTTAACCACGCGGCTATCCACCCCAAAGACGGGAATGCCCAAACATTGCCGCCGCGCCGCATGCACGGGGTTAATGTGGCTGGCGGCCATGGTTTCGCTTAGGCCATAGCCTTCGACATAATGCAGCCCTGTTAGATCAAACAGCTTTTTCGCCACGGCCTCGGGCATGGCAGCGCCACCGCCCCCAATCGCCACAAGGCTAGAAAGATCGTATTCCGCCGCATTGGGGGCGTTCAAAAGATCGATCGCCATGGTCGAGATCGAGCGCCAGCGCGTTACCCGGTACCGCCGGATCAAATGCGCCGCGACATCGCGGTTCCACCGGGTCATCAGCACAATGGCGCTGCCCACAATGATGGGCCCGTTCATACAGGCCTGCATGCCCGTGACGTGAAACAGCGGCAGGGCGGCCAAATTTACATCGGCCTCGGTTGCGGGGTTCCACACCACGCCACCCCATGCGGTAACATTTACCGTGAAATGGCTGTGCATACAGCCCTTGGGCTTGCCCGTTGTGCCCGAACTATAGGGGATAACCGCCAGATCGCCAGCCTGCGCCTTTGGCGGACGGGCAGTGTGGCCCGCCGCCAGTGCATCGGCCCAGCGCACCACCCGCGGATCGGCGATTTGGCTGGCGGCTTGGCCATCCAGTTCGCCCGGCAGGGCAATGGTGCGGGCCGGATGGGCCGCTTCGGCATAGGTGGCGCCCACGATGGCGTCCAGCGCGCCTTCGTCTAACAGCGGGGTGGCATGATCCAACAGCTCTTGCCCCGCCAGCATGACACGGGCGCCGGTATCTTCGGCGATATGGCGCAGCTCGGCCACGCGGCTCATGGGGTTGACGGGCACCACAACCGCATCGGCGCGCAAAATGGCGTAATAGCCCACAATGAACTGCGGGCTGTTTTGCATATACAGCAACACCCTGTCGCCCTGCGCCACGCCTTGGGCCTGCTGCAAATAGCCCGCCAGCGCCTCGACCTGCGCCAGCAATTGTGCATAGCTGGTTTCGGCCTCGTGATAGATCAGCGCGGGCCGCTGTGGGTGGCGCTGAGCGGTTTTCCACAGGTTGTCAAACAGGCTGCCTGTGGGCCAGTCTGTCGTTTCTGGCACGCCCGGCGGCCAAACTTTCATATGCAAACGGTTGCTCATACGGCTGCAACACCCGGCCCGCAGGCCGCCCCCCTTTGGTTCCCACGGCAGGTTTGCACAGGCGCAGGCAGTTGTCCAGAAATTCGGAATTTGGTTCCGCATGGTGGGATACTGTTTTGAGCTATGGTTGCAGCATCGGCGCTGGCGTTGTATGGGCGGGGCACCAAGCAGCGGGGATTCGACCATGGGCTTTGATCGCGCCATTAAAATTGCACCATCCATTCTTTCGGCCGATTTTGCAAATTTCGGCACCGAGATTCAGGCGGTCGAGGCACAAGGCGCCGATTGGATCCATGTTGATGTCATGGATGGCCATTTCGTGCCCAACCTCACCTTTGGCCCGCCGCTGTGCAAAGCCATCCGCCGCCACATCAAAACGGTGATGGACGTGCATCTGATGATTGCCCCCGTCGACCCCTATATCGAGGCTTTTGCCGATGCCGGCGCCGATATTCTAACCGCCCACCTAGAGGCGGGGCCGCATATTCACCGCACGCTGCAAGCCATTCGTGGCGCGGGCTGCAAGGCGGGTTTGGCCCTGAACCCGGGCACAGGTTTGGCCGATGTCGAACATCTGTTGGATATGGTCGATCTGATCTGCGTGATGACTGTGAACCCCGGCTTTGGCGGGCAGAAATTCATCCATTCGCAAATTGATAAAGTGCGCCGCTTGCGCGCAATGATTGGCGACCGCCCAATTCATATTGAAATCGACGGTGGCATCGACCCAACCACCGCGCCCCTGATGGCGGCGGCGGGTGCCGATGTGTTGGTGGCAGGATCGGCTGTGTTCAAAGGCGGCTCTGTCGATCAGCCCGCCCCCTATGGCGACAATATCCGCGCCATTCGCACCGCAGCCGCAGCCGCACAGGCCTAACGGCGCCGCAACAACTGCGCCATGCGGATCATGCTGCGTTCTATCACCGCCATGCCCGGCGCCGTTTGCACGCCAGAACGCAGTGCCAGATCGGTATCTACCAAAATGCCCAGCGCATCTTGCAGGCGCGCGGCGCCCCATGCCTGTGCTTGGCGTTGCATGCGGTCGCGACGGGCGCCGTAAACCGGGGGGCGCATGCGGGCGATGCCCTGCGCCGGGCCGGCAGGGTCGGCTGCGGCGGCAAAAAGCGTGCGGAAATGGCGCGACAAGGCAATGCACAGGCCCACCGGCTGCACCCCTTGCGCCGCCAAGCGCTGCATCAGCGGACCAATCTGCGCTGTGTGCCCCTCGGCCACGATATTTAGCATATCGTCCATATCCGCCTCGGTCGAGGCGGGGGCGCAGGCAAGGATATCTTCGCTGGCCACCGGCTGGCTGTCGCCCATCTTGTAAAGCGCAATTTTTTCAAGCGTTTGGCGAAAGTCGCCGGGCGTCAGATCATTGGCCAATTGCACCAGATCCGTCATTGCGCCCGGGGCGATATTGGGCAGGCCGGCGCGCGCCAGCTCGGCCTCGATCTCGTCGCGGCTGGGCGGGTCGTCATAAAGGCCCGCGGCATAGGCATTGGGGTGTTTTTCAAAGGCCACCCGCAGCTTGGCCTTGGCCGCCAGCTGGCCCGCAGTTACCACCAGCTGCGCATCGCCCGGCGCCCATGCGTTCAACGCGCCCTCGATCACCGCGGCCAATCCATCGCTGGCCTCTTCAACAAACACCGCACGGGGGCCCGGAAAAAACCCAACCGCCTTTAACGCATCCATCACCAAGGCGGGATCTTTGCGCAAATCGGCGGCGTTGATCCGGGTGAGGCGCATCTCTTCTTCGCCGGTTTTGCCGATAAGGGCGGCAATCACCTCTTGGCGTTTCAGGGCCACGCGCATGGTATCGGCGCCATAAATCAGCAGGCCCGCGCGATTGGGATCGGGGCGCTGAAAATATTTCGCCGCCTCGCGCCCTGCCAGTTTCATGGCAGCTTATCTGACGCCGCCAGCAGGCGGTTTACGATCATATCGGCCAAAATCACCATCAGGCGCAATTCAGCATCGCGCGCCGCGGCGCTGGTGGCCACGGGGGTGCCCGCCGTGGAATAGCCTGTAAAGCTTTCCACCGTGCCCTGCACCAACGCCGTGTCGCCACCTATTTCGCGCAAGGTAAACTGGGCACGGGCGGTTAGGTTAACCCGCCCCGTGACGTTTGTGGCGCTCAGGCCCACACCTTCCAAACCGTTTTCCAAAGTAACCGACAGCGCATAGGCCGGGGTGCTGGCACGGCCAAGCCGGCCTTCTAGTTGCCGGGTCAATAGATAGGTTTGGCGCCCGGCAGGCGCATCGACCAGCACCTGCCCCAGCAGTTTGTTCCCCGCAGACCCGGGGCCATAGGCCGGGGCAAAGCCGCAGCCCCCCAGCAGGGCGGCCCCTGCCAGAACTGCCGCCAGCGCTGCGCGCCTAGATAACCACATTCACGATCCGCCCGGGGACTACGATAACTTTTTTGGGCTGGGCCCCAGCCAGCGCACGTTGCACAGCATCGGATGCCAGCGCCAATTTTTCAACCTCTGCCTTGTCCATATCGGTGGGCACGGTGATTTCGCCGCGCCGCTTGCCGTTGATCTGGATAGGCAAAGTCACGCTTTCATCTACCAGCAGCGCCGGGTCGGCCTTGGGCCAGTTGGCTTGGGCAATCAGCCCGTCGCCACCCTGCATTTGCCAGATTTCTTCGGCCAAATGCGGGGTCATCGGCGACATCAACTGCGCCAAAACCAAGATCGCCTGCCGCTGGGCCTGTTGGCTGGCCTTGGATTTTGCCAACACATTGGTAAAGGCATAAAGCCGCGCGATGGCTGCGTTAAAGCCAAAGGCCTCGATCCCGTTGGTGACGTCTTGAATGGTTTTGTGCATGGCGCGCAGCAAATCAGAATCGGCAGCGTCTTCGCCCCCCGGCGCCATTTGCGCGATACGATCCGACAGGGCCCAAACCCGGCCAAGGTGCTTATGCGTGGCCTCGGCGCCCGCGGCAGTCCATTCCACATCGCGCTCGGGCGGGCTGTCAGACAGCACGAACCAGCGCGCGGTATCGGCCCCGTATTGCGCAATGATCTGCACCGGATCTACGACGTTGTTTTTCGATTTCGACATTTTCGCCGACGGGATGATATCCACCTCGGTGCCGTCTTTCAAAAACCCACGCCCCTCGCGCAGCTCTACCTCTTCGGGGTAGTGATACACCGGGCGCCCCTCGGGGTTGGTGGTTTTATAGATCGCGTGCGTCACCATGCCTTGGGTGAACAGCGCGTCAAAAGGTTCCGCCGATTTGGCGGGCAAATGCCCACAAATCTGCATCGCACGGGCAAAAAAGCGCGAATAGAGCAGGTGCAAAATAGCGTGTTCAATGCCGCCGATATATTGATCGACATTCATCCAATATTCGGCCTCGGCCATATCGGTGGGTGTGCTGGCCCGCGGCGCGGTAAAGCGTGCAAAATACCACGAACTGTCCACGAATGTATCCATCGTGTCGGTTTCACGCGTGGCCGGTGCCCCGCAGCTGGGGCAGCTGCATTGGCGCCATGTCGGGTGGCGGTCCAGCGGGTTGCCCGGCACATCGAATGTGACGTCATCGGGCAGCTCGACGGGCAGGTTTTCCTTTTTCTCAGGCACCACGCCGCAGCTGTCGCAATGCACCACGGGGATGGGGCAGCC
>RFQY01000241.1 GCA_009924775.1 Paracoccaceae bacterium
GCCCCGCGCCCACTCCCTGCCCACGGGCCTCTGGGGCCAAAATGATGGTATGCTCCATCGTATGGGCATATCCCGGCCCATTGCGAAAAGGCACATATGTGGCAAAGCCTTGCAGCGCACCGCCCGCCGTTTCCGCCAGCAAAAAGGGCAAATCTTGCGCCGCTTTCAGGGCGATATCTTGGGCCAATCCATCGGCGGTTTTCACGGCAGAGGTAAATGTGATGGTCGTGTCGCGGATCACCGGGTTCCACAGGCCGGCGATGGCGGGGGTGTCAGCCGCTTGGGCTTGGCGGATCATTCCAGCACCACCGGGCCATTGGGTGTATCAAGATGCGCCACAAGGCCGGGCGTTGGGCTGGGCACGTATACCACGCGCGTGTCTTGCAACACAGCCGTTAGGGTTTGGGCGATCTCATCGGCCTGCGGGTGGCGCAGCTGCAATTGCCGCAACCGCACCCCAGAGCGTGGCAGGCGGTGGCCGGGCAGCGCCGTGCCATGGCCCCATTCGATCAGGGCGGGGAAACAGTTGTCATAGGGTAGGATGCCACTGTCGGGCACGGCCATTGTCCAGCGCAGGTCGCCACGGGCCAGCGCAACTGGCTGCCCCGCCTGTGGCAACCGCGCCAAGCTGTGGCCCATGTCATCGGTGCGACAGATCCAGTTGGTAAGCCGCGGCGCGCCGCTGAACCGATCCAGATCAAACCAGCGCGGGCCAAGGGGCGGCTGTGCCTGCGGGTCGATTGCGATCAATTCGAAATACAGCCCATCTTCCAACCCCAGCAGCATGTTATGCGTGCCATACCGCGCATGTTGGCCCCCGGGTAACAGCGCCACGCCCAGCAATTGTTCGAGGTAATTTTGCCCCTCGGCCAATGTTTTGGCCGATACAGCGATATGATCCAGCGTCAGCATCCCGATCTCCCTTGCTTTGGCGCAGCATATACCGCCTGCAAGGTATTGAAACCTGTCCAATTCACCCCATTTTGATGGAAAGATAAGTTTTTTACTCAACTAAGTGAACGGAGGGACCGACGTGCTTTTGCGTGCGATCGATAAGTTTTTCAGCCACGAGGCGTCGGGCGGCATTTTGCTGATGCTGTCGGCACTGGCCGCCCTATTGGTGGCCAATTCCAGCCTTGCCCCAATGTATGAAGGGGCGCTTGGCAGTTATTTGCGCGTCACCCTGAACGGTGAAGGTTTGGAAAAACCGCTGATCCTATGGATCAACGACGGGCTGATGGCCGTATTTTTCTTTCTGATCGGGCTGGAATTGAAGCGCGAGATGGTCGAGGGCAAGCTCAAAAACCCCGCCGATGTGGCCCTGCCCGGCATGGCAGCGGTGGGCGGCATGGCCCTGCCCGCCTTGGTTTTTGTCATGCTCAACTGGGGCACGCCCGAAACGCTGGGCGGCTGGGCCATTCCTGCGGCCACCGATATTGCCTTTGCGCTGGGTATTTTGGCGCTGGTGGGCAGCAAAGCACCGTCCTCGCTGAAGGTGTTTTTGCTCACGCTGGCCATCTTGGATGACCTTGGCGCCATTATCATCATCGCTTTGTTCTACACCGCCGAGCTGAAGGTGGATTACCTGATGCTGGCGCTGTTGCCCTTGGCGGGGCTGTTGTATTTGAACATCAAAGGCGCCCACCGCATTGCGCCGGCTTTGTTGCTGGGCACCATCATGTGGTTCTTCGTGCTGAAATCGGGCGTGCATGCCACGTTGGCGGGCGTGGTCACTGCCTTTCTGATCCCGATCAAAGACAAGTTTGGCAAATCGCCCCTGCATTCGCTAGAGCACGGCCTAACCCCTTATGTTCTATACATGATCGTGCCAATCTTTGCCTTTGCCAACGCCGGTGTTGTGCTCAAGGGGCTGACCTTTAGCGATCTGTTGGCGCCGCTGCCCTTGGGCATTGCGCTGGGGCTGATCGTGGGCAAGCAGGTGGGCGTGTTTGGCGTGACCTTCTTGATGGTTAAATCCGGGCTGGCACGCATGCCCGCTGGCGCCAATTGGATGCATATCTATGGCATCGCCTGTTTGGCGGGCATCGGGTTTACCATGTCGCTGTTCATCGGCTCGCTTAGCTACGCAGACCCCGCCTTGATGAACGAGGTGCGTTTGGGCGTGCTGTCAGGGTCGGCCATCTCGGCGGTTTTGGGCTATAGCGCGCTGATACTGGCGGCCAAGCGCAGCACACCAGTGCCCGCCCACGCCTAAGGCCACACCCAAATAAAAACACGCAAAGGCCCGCCGATTGGCGGGCCTTTTGCATGGGCCATCGCAACGGGCCTATCTGAATGGATAGGAAGATAGCCGGAAACTTAGGTTATGCGCGGCGGCCAAACAGGCTAGGCTGGCGGTGCAATGGGGGTGGGGGCAAAAACAGCGCGGCATGTCAATTTGGCAAATCATAAAACGCTGGCTTGGCGCGGGGGCCAACCCTGATAGACCGGCTTTGCCAGACGCTGCCACAACGCCCGCCACAGCCGCACCTTGGCGCCAATGGCACAGCCCACAGCCCAGCCCTGCGCTGCGCCGCGTGGCGGTGATTGGCCCGGCGCATGGGCCTTTGTCGGGGGATGCGCGAACATTGGCGCAGGTTATCGCCACCCCCTTGGAATGGCGTTTTGTTTTGGTCGATTGCGCGCCCGGGCCGGTGGACATGGCCCAAAACCAAGCTTTGGCCGCCTTTCATGCCAGCTGCCCCAGCGTGCCGCTTATCGCCTTGGCCGAGGCCAGCACCCTAAAAAACCTGCAGGCCCCGGGCGGGCTGCCTTGGGCGCGGATCTTGGAAAAACCGCTATCGCCAGATGCTGCTTTGCTGGGGCTTGGGGCGCTGGGCAAACATCCCAACCGGGGCGAAAACTCACGCCCCCCCGACGGGCCGTGGCAGCTGCGCTAAACCAAATTCATCTGCTGCGCCTTTAGCACAGCCGAGGTGCGGTTGCGCACGCCAAGTTTGCGGCAAATATTGCGGACATGCATTTTGACCGTGGTTATCGGCATCGACAAGCCAGCCGCCAACTGCAAATTGGTGCTGCCTTTGGCCAGACCTGCCAGAACCTTCTGCTCGGTTTCGCTGAGGTCAACCGCTTGTTTTTGCGGGAAGTTCTTTTTCAACAATTGTTGCGGCAGATAGGCGGCGCCATGGGCCACCAATTCAAGGGCCGCGATGATTTTATCGGCTGGCATGGATTTTGGTATCACACCCTGAATGCCCAAATCCGCCACGCCGCCCAAACCATCCAACGTGGTGTCCGAGGCGAACAAAACCAAAGGAATT
>RFQY01000242.1 GCA_009924775.1 Paracoccaceae bacterium
CCGTCGAAAACAGACCAAACCGCCCGCATATCTCTTCAGTGTTCTATCAATGTCAAACAGCACGAGACACAAATCCAACAAGCGCGCCCTAAATCAACGACGCAACCCGCTCAATCTGCCTCAGATTTCCTAGCAACCTAACCGCCTCAGCGGCCCGATCCCCAACCAACCGCGCCATCAGCGCCGCCGGTGAAGGGGTATCTATGGCTTTCCTCTGGGGGCCGCAACCCCTTTTTTATTCCTTTGTCGTATTTTTTTTAAAAAACATGAATTTCTTTTAAATTCAGTGGCTTACTGTAATTTAATTGCGATTTGGCCGCTGCCAAGGCATGAAAATTACCCAAGTCCCCAGCGCCCTTTCACAACATCTAGGGTTATCCCCAGAGTTATCCCCAATCTGTGCCGAGTCGCCCTGGGCTTGTGTGAAAACTTAGCCAAGGCTGGGCTGCCGTTTGCGTGATTTGCGCCCCAAGCGCAGCGCCAAAAGCAGCAAAATCGCCCCCAGCCATAAGATTGGCTGCAGCTGCCAGCCCTTTGCCTGCATCACATAGTGAATCCCCCCCAGCAGAATCGCCGGATAGGCCAGTTTGTGCAGCTGGCCCCAGCGCGGGCCAAGGCGGCGCTGTGCGGCATTGGTGGATGTCATCGCCAAGGGCACCAACAGCACAAAGGCTGCCATGCCCACAGTTATATAGGGGCGCTTTACAATATCGGCCCAGATCGCGGCAGCGCTGGCAATATCCAGCAACAGCCACACCAAGAGATGGGCCACCACATAGACAAAGCCCATAACCCCGGCCGCCCGGCGAAAGCGCAACAGGTTGATGCCCCAAACCCTGCGCAGCGGCGTGATGGCCAAAGACGCCACAAGATAGGCCAAGGCCACCTGCCCATATAGGTGTTCGAGCGCCCGGATAGGTTCGGGCCCCAGCGCACCTGCAATCCCCTGCCAGAAGAACAGCGGCAGGGGTAACGCCATACATATATATACAGCCCAAGTGGGCAGATGGCGCAGGCCCTGATTCAGCCGGTCGCGCAGCATGGTTAAAACTGCGCCTTCAGATCCATTCCTTGATAAAGGCTGGCCACCTCATCGGCATAGCCATTCATCATTAAGGTGGGTTGGCGGCTGGCAAATAGCCCACCGCCGATGCGCCGCTCTTGGGCTTGGCTCCAGCGGGGGTGGTCGACCTGTGGGTTGACGTTGCTGTAAAACCCGTATTCGCGCGGATTGGCTTTGTTCCAGCTGGTGGGGGGCTGCCGGTCGGTCAGGGTGATGCGCACAACCGACTTGATCGACTTAAAGCCATATTTCCATGGCACCACCAAACGCAGGGGCGCGCCGTTTTGCGCTGGGATATCGCGGCCATAGATGCCGCTGGCCATAATCGTAAGCGGGTGCATCGCCTCGTCCAGGCGCAGCCCCTCGACATAGGGCCAATCCAGCACCGGATAGCGGGTGCCGGGCATTTCATCGCGGTTCAAATAGGTTTCAAAGGCAACATAGCGCGCATTGGCTTGCACCCCGGCCATCGCGAGCAGATCGGCCAGTTCAAACCCGTTCCATGGCACCACCATCGACCATGCCTCGACGCAGCGGAAGCGATAGATCCGCTCTTCGATCTGCATGCGGGCCAGTATATCCTCTATGGCATAGTCGCCGGGCTTGTCGACCAAGCCATCGATGCGAATGCTCCATGGGGATATGGTCATTTGACGGGCGTATTTGGCGGGGTCATCTTTGCCCGTGCCAAATTCGTAAAAGTTGTTGTAGCTGGTGATATCTTCCCAAGCGTTGGGTGCCAGCCCCTGCGCCTGTGCCGCTTGGGGCAGGCCTGCGGCCCCCATCAGCCCCGCCCCGGCCATACCAGCCAGCAGGTGGCGGCGGTTCAGCCATAGGGTTTCATCCGTTACATCGCTGGGCTTTAGGGTGTTTTTCCATCTATGGGCCATGGCTGCCTCGGCTTGGTTATAAGGTAGGGCAAACCTATCGCAGCCACGGCTTTCGTCCAACGCAAGCTTTCTCACAGTTGCGTGGCTGCATTGAAACGTTTTGCGGTTTGACATGGAACAAAGCCGCGCAAAGGATGCACCTTATAAAGAGGTGCAGCGCAGGCCCCTGCCCAAGGAGTTGAAAGAATGAAACGATTGATCATTGCCGCCACGCTGGCCCTAAGCGTGGGCACAGCCCATGCCGATGGGATGGTGACGTATGAAACCCAAGACAGTTTTGAAGATGTGGTTTTTGGGCTGGAAAACGCGATTCTAGATTTGGGGCTGGTGGTGGATCATGTCTCGCATACGGGCGAGATGCTGGAACGCACCAAGGCCGATGTGGGCGGCACCGTTACCCTATTTACGCAGGCCGATGTCTATTCCTTTTGCTCGGCCGCGCTAAGCCGCAAGGTGATGGAGGCCGATCCGATGAATGTGCGCTTTTGCCCTTACGATATTTTCGTGGCCCAACAGCCCGGCAAGCCGGTGGTGATTGGCTACCGCACCTTCCCCGAGGGCGCGATGCAAGAGGTTCAGGCCATGCTAGATGGCATTGCCCGCACGGCCATCGGGCTGGATTGATCACAGCCGCACACAGCGGTTCACGATCATTCTATTGGACGGCGCAAAATGGCGCGGCTTAGCGGTGCGCCTTTGCAGATCAAGCCCCCCACATAAATGTGAGGGGCACATCCACCTGCCTCTTTCCACCGTAAACACCACGATGCTGCAAAACGCATCCCCTTTATCAGTGGAGAGAGAACACATGTTTCGTAGAACCTACCTTGGACTGACTGCTGCCCTTCTGATTGCCGGCCCAGCCTTTGCCGGGGGTCATTCGAAAGATATCGTAGATACCGCAGTGGGCGCAGGCAGCTTTGGCACATTGGTGGCCGCAGTGCAGGCCGCAGGCCTTGTTGATACGCTCAAGGGCGAAGGCCCCTTCACCGTATTCGCCCCCACCGATGCCGCCTTTGCCGCCCTGCCCGCAGGCACGGTGGAAGAGCTGCTGAAGCCCGAAAACAAAGACAAGCTGACCGCCATCCTGACCTACCACGTTGTGGCTGGCAAAGTGATGTCGGGCGATCTGTCTGATGGCATGACCGCCGCCACCGTGAACGGTGCCAACATCACCATCGGCACCACCGGCGGCGTCACCGTGAACGGCGCCAACGTGACCCAAGTCGATATCGAGGCATCCAACGGCGTGATCCACGTGATCGACGCCGTCATCCTGCCGCCCGAAGGCTAAGACACCCCAAAACCACAGAAAAAG
>RFQY01000243.1 GCA_009924775.1 Paracoccaceae bacterium
ACAGAGTGTTACTTCACTATATTTTATATTTATAAGAAATGTCAACTCTTAAAAAAGATTTCTGTGAAACAGCTCCAATAAAGTTGGATAATGCGTTGTACGATTATAAAAAATTAACAGCGACTTTTAAAGATCCAACTACAGAACTTTTTTTAAAAATAATAGAAGAATTAAGAAAAATTATTGATTGTAAAACCAGCGGTAGATTTTACAACAATATTGCCACTAAACAAATATATTGTACCGAAAAATCAAAAATCTGGACGTTTAATCATAATCTAAATTCTGATCTAATGTTAATACAAACATATGATCAAAATTTTAATCAAATTATTCCAGAAACAATCACACTCACAGACGATAATACCGCAATCATAACTTTCTCATTTGATGCATGCGGTTATATTATCGGCGTGAGTGCAGATATAAGTACAAGTGGTACTTCAGGCACAGGTACCAGCGGTACAAGCGGAAGTAGTGGTGAAAAAGGATCTTCAGGTACAAGTGGCTCAAGTAATACCAGCGGTACAAGTGGTAGTAGCGCATCTTCAGGAACAAGCGGAAGTAGTGCTAGTAGTGGAACAAGCGGTTCAGGCGGTACCAGTGGTCAAACCGGTGATATAGGTTCAAGCGGTACAAGTGGTGAAAATGGTACCAGTGGTACTAATGGAAGTAGCGGTACAAGTGGTAGTAGTGGTAGTAATGGTACTAATGGTACTAATGGTACTAATGGTACTAGTGCTACAAGTGGTACACGCGGTACAAACGGTACAAGTGGTACAAGCGGAAGTAGTGGTAGTAGTGGAACCAGTGGTACAAACGGTACAAGCGGTACAAGTGGATCCAGTGGTACTAGTGGTACAAGCGGAACGAGTGGTACAAGTGGTACCAGCGGTACCAGCGGTACAAGTGGTACAAGCGGTACAAGTGGCAGTAGTGGTACAAGTGGCAGTAGTGGTACAAGTGGCAGTAGTGGTACAAGTGGTACAAGCGGTACAAGTGGTACAAGTGGTACAAGCGGTACAAGTGGTACAAGTGGTACAAGTGGTACAAGTGGTACAAGCGGTACAAGTGGTACAAGTGGTACAAGCGGAACGAGTGGTACAAGTGGAATAGATGGTATAAACGGTACTAGTGGTACTAGTGGTACAAGTGGTAGTAGTGGAAGTAGTGGCACTAGTGGAAGCAGTGGTACAACTGGAACTAGCGGAAGTAGCGGTACAAGTGGATCTAGTGGTACAAGTGGTACAAGTGGTACGAGTGGTACTAGTGGAACAAGTGGAACGAGTGGTACAAGTGGTACTAGTGGTACTAGTGGTACTAGTGGTACAAGTGGTACAAGTGGAACAAGTGGTAGCAGTGGTAGCAGTGGTAGCAGTGGTAGTAGCGGAAGTAGTGGTACAAGTGGTACAAGTGGTACAAGTGGTACAAGTGGTACAAGTGGTACAAGTGGTACAAGTGGTACAAATGGTACAAGTGGTACAAGTGGTACAAGTGGTACAAGCGGTAGCAGTGGTAGTAGTGGAACTAGTGGAAGTAGTGGAATAAGTGGAAGTAGTGGTACGAGTGGTACAAGTGGTACAAGTGGTACAAGTGGTACGAGTGGTAGTAGTGGTACGAGTGGTACGAGTGGTACAAGCGGTACAAGTGGTAGTAGTGGAACCAGTGGTACGAGTGGTACAAGCGGTACAAGTGGTAGTAGTGGAACCAGTGGTACGAGTGGTACAAGTGGTACAAGTGGTACGAGTGGTAGTAGTGGTAGTAGTGGAAGCAGTGGTAGTAGCGGAAGTAGTGGTACAAGTGGCACAAGTGGTACGAGTGGCACAAGTGGTACAAGTGGTACAAGCGGTACAAGCGGTACAAGTGGATCAAGTGGATCAAGTGGATCAAGCGGATCAAGTGGATCAAGTGGATCAAGTGGATCAAGTGGTACAAGTGGTACAAGTGGTACAAGTGGAACCAGTGGTACAAGCGGAACCAGTGGTACAAGTGGTACAAGTGGTACGAGTGGTACGAGTGGTACAAGCGGTAGTAGTGGAAGTAGTGGTAGTAGTGGAAGTAGTGGAAGTAGTGGAAGTAGTGGTACAAGTGGTACGAGTGGTACAAGTGGTACAAGTGGTACAAGTGGTACGAGTGGTACAAGTGGTAGTAGTGGTAGTAGTGGTAGTAGTGGTAGTAGCGGTACAAGTGGTAGTAGTGGTACAAGTGGTACAAGTGGTACAAACGGTACGAGTGGTACAAGTGGTACAAGTGGTAGTAGTGGTACAAGTGGTACAAGTGGTAGTAGTGGTACAAGTGGTAGTAGTGGTACAAGTGGATCCAGTGGTACAAGTGGTAGTAGTGGAACTAACGGTACAAGTGGAACCAGTGGTACAAGTGGTAGTAGTGGTACCAGTGGTACGAGTGGTACAAGTGGTACGAGTGGTACAAGTGGTACAAGTGGTACGAGTGGTACGAGTGGTACCAGTGGTACAAGTGGAACGAGTGGTACAAGTGGTAGTAGTGGAACTAGTGGAACCAGTGGATCCAGTGGTACAAGTGGTACAAGTGGTAGTAGTGGTACAAGTGGCAGTAGTGGTACAAGTGGTACAAGCGGTAGTAGTGGAATAAGTGGTACTAGCGGTACTAGCGGTACAAGTGGTACTAGCGGCACAAGTGGAAGTAGCGGAAGTAGTGGTACAAGTGGTACAAGTGGTAGCAGTGGAACTAGTGGTACAAGTGGTACGAGTGGAACTAGTGGTACAAGTGGTACAAGCGGAACAAGTGGTACAAGCGGAACGAGTGGCACTAGTGGTACAAGTGGTACAAGCGGAACGAGTGGTACAAGTGGCACTAGTGGTACAAGTGGTACAAGTGGTACAAGTGGTACAAGCGGAACGAGTGGTACTAGTGGTACAAGTGGTACGAGTGGTACCAGTGGTACTAGCGGTAGTAGTGGTAGTAGCGGTAGTAGTGGCAGTAGTGGTAGTAGTGGTAGCAGTGGTATAAGTGGTAGTAGTGGTAGTAGTGGTACCAGTGGTACCAGTGGAACGAGTGGTACAAGTGGTAGTAGTGGTAGTAGTGGTACCAGTGGAACCAGTGGAACGAGTGGTACAAGTGGTACGAGTGGAACAAACGGTACGAGTGGTACAAGTGGTACAAGTGGTACGAGTGGTACAAGTGGTACAAGTGGTACAAGTGGTACAAGTGGTACAAGTGGTACGAGTGGTACAAGTGGTACAAGTGGTACGAGTGG
>RFQY01000244.1 GCA_009924775.1 Paracoccaceae bacterium
GTGTCTGGAGCGGCGCCCGGGCTACGCGGGGCCGGTGCATCCGGGGTGGGGGAGGTATCTTGCCGCCGCCGGTGCGCTCGGATAGGCTGTCTTTGCCCGAAAGGGCTGCATGTCCATCCCTCCGGGGGTGCGTCGGAGTCGACACCGGCGCACCCCACCATATCGGAACGGGGCGATGGGCTGAAAGTGAGGGAACATGCAGGAGAATACACAACCGCCGCCGGGCGGCGTCGTGCTACGCGCGTGGCAGGCGAAGGCGCTGCCGGTGGTTATCGAGGCGTTGAAAGCCAGAAAGCGCGCGGTGGTCGCGGCGTTCATGGGGGCCGGGAAGAGCTACCTGATCGCGGAGTTGATCCGGCGCTCCAAAGAGCAGGAGGGGCGCGGGGTGGTGGTGTTGGCGCCACGGACGGCGCTCGTGGAGCAGCTTGCGGGGACGTTCGGGAATGTGTTGGAGCCCGTAAACGTCGGGACGTGGTGGCAGAATGCCAAGGTGAGTGACCGACGGGTGACCGTCTCCACCTATCAGAGCCTGCCGACCCTGGTGGAGCGGTGGAAAAAGGAGGGGCGGTCCTGCTCTTTGCTGGTGTGTGATGAAGCGCACCGGACCGAGGCGGGGGTCATTCTGGAGGCCGTTGCGGCTCTGGAGGGGCTTGCGCCGGGGCGGTGGCTCTCTCGGGTGGGGGTGACCGCTACGCCATTCCGTTCGGACGATAAAGAGGCGTTGTCCCTCTGGGATGAGGTGGTCTACCGCTACTCGTATGCCGACGCGCTGCGGGATCGGGTGGTGGTCGAGGCGAAGGTGGTGGGCTGGGATGGCGTGGGCAACGAGGCAGAGACAGACGAGATCTGCACCCGGATGCTCTCGGAGGCGGCGCTATGGCCCGCGCTGGCGAGCGCAAAGAGCATCGCGGATGCGGAAGAATACGCGGTCTACCTGGGGAAGCGCGGCATCCCGGCGATGGCGATTCATTCGCAGATCAGCCGGAAGGAGCAGGCAGCGCGCATCTATGCGCTGCGATCCGGGGCGATCAAGGACGGATCGGCAGGTGGAGACAATCGGGCAGTACATGCGGGTATTGCGCTGGTTCCCGGCGGAGAAGGCAAAGGAACGGCTGCGCAAGTGGCACAAAGAGGGGCGGCTTGGTCAACTCACGCGGCGCGAGGCGGGGATGCTGATCAGCTTCCTCTTCTGGCTTTCCGGGGCGACGAGAGCGGCACGGCAACACGGGGCCACCACCGGGGATTGGGCGACCGCGAATCGGCTCTTTCAGTGGCCCGATGGGGTCCGTATCCCGGATGACGTTCCTGAACTTGAAAGCGAAAAACTCGAATCGAAAGGCGGTGTCAAATGACGGTGACTCTTGAGGATATTCTGGAGCGGGCAAAGGGCGGCGCGGATCGGGGGGAGGTGCTGTGCGACCTCCAGAAGATCGGCGGGTCGCTGGGGATGGACGACCTGCCGATGCTCACCCGGCTTGGAGCCATCCGGGGCTACGGTGGAGTCTGCGGCGAGATCCGCAAGGCGATCCTGCGGCGGCCGGAGCCCAAGCCGGATCGGGAAGCCGTGGCATCGGAGCGGCGGGGGGCGCCGCGCGATCTGCCGCCGGGGTGGGAGGATCCGCCGGGCTGGTTGTGCGCATGGAACGGGGTGTTCCGGCTGAAGGCGGGCGACGATGAGGAGGTGGAGGAGATCCGGGTGACGCATGATCCGCTCTGGATCAGGCAGCGGTGGCGCGATGTGGACAGCGGCGATCACCACCTGGAGCTTTGCTGGCCGGGCGGGACGGAGACGGTGGACCGGGGCACGGCGATGCAGGCGCGCGAGCTTGCGGCGCTGGCCGCGCGGGGGGCGCCGGTGTCGTCCAGGTCCGCCCGTGACGTGGTGGCCTATCTGGAGGCGGCCGAAGCCTGCAACCGGGACACCATCCCGGTAGCCAGCTCGAGGTGGTGCAGCACCCGGTGGCGGCTCTGATGCTCTGCGCATCGGCCGGCTCGGTCGCTCTCGAGGCCACCGGGGCACACCCCTTTGTGGTGGACCTGCACGGGACCACCAGCAAGGGGAAGAGTACGGCGCTCAAATTCGCGGCGTCGCTGTGGGGCAACCCGGATGATCAGGCCGGGCTTCCGATGTCCTGGGCCTCCACCGTGGCATCTATCGAGCGGCGGGCGGCTTTCCTCAAGCATATGCCCACCTTTGTGGACGACACGAAAAAATGCCCGGTGAAAGAGCGGGAGAAGCTGGCCGCCGTGATCTACGGGTGGGGCGTGGGCAAGGCGCGCGCCACCATCGGCGGGGTGCAGGCCGTTGCGACGTGGCGGAGCGCGCTGCTCTCCACCGGGGAGGCGCCGTTGTCCGAGATCGCCGGGGAGCACGCGGGGCTGCGGATGCGGGTGCTTCCGGTATCACGGCAGCCCTTCCCTGACGGTCACCCGACGGTGCGGCTGATCGAGGGCATGGACGCGTGGGGGCACGGTGGGCCGAAGGTGGCGGAATGGGTGCGGCTGAATTGGGATAGCCTGCCTGCCCGATGGGAGAAGGCGCGGGACAAGGCCGAGAAAGACCTTGGGGGCCAGGCCTCCGTCCATCGGCATCGGCGTGCTTGCTCTCCACGGTATCGGCGTCAAGGTGCCGTGGGCCGAAGTCGAGAAACTGCTTCTGGAGGGGGCACAGACCGCGCTGGCCAGCTCGGACATCCCCACGGCGGCATGGGAGCGCGTCCAGGGCTGGCTGGTGGCGGTGCAGGACCGGATCGCAGAGCAGGAGGGCTGGACGCGGAACACGGCCTGTCCGCAGGGCTGGATCGGCAAGGTGCTGCGGGACGGGCGGCTGGCCATCCACCCGAGCGCGCTGGAAGGCGAGCTGAAGCGACTCGGCTACGACCCCGGCGAGCTGCTGCCACGCTGGACTGCTGCGGGACGCATGGACTCCCCAAAGCCGGAAGCCTGCAAGTGGATGGGCAAAACGGCAAGGATGTACGTCCTGAATGTGGCGGAAGGCTGGAAGCAGGGAGCGGGTGGGGACGATATTCTGACCAGCGGGCCGGTTACAAACCAGGAGTGGCCCCACGGAGAGGTGCCGGTCTGAAGTATCGGCCTCCACCCTTGGCTTTGCATTCTGACCAGCGAGCCGGTTACAGGAGTTACAAGCTCTTGTAACCGGCTTTGTGCAGGAAGAAGCTAAGATATATCTCATAGTTACAAGTTACAAG
>RFQY01000245.1 GCA_009924775.1 Paracoccaceae bacterium
GCGGTTTCTGACAAATAGCTGACGCGGTTTGGCAGATAATTCACCAGCTGCGGGTAAAGCCCTGTCACCGTAAGCGCCAAAAGTTGCAGCGCAATGAAGGGGATCACACCCTTATACATCATCAGCGTTTTCACCGAAGATGGGGCCACGCCGCGCAGATAGAACAGCGCAAAGCCAAAGGGCGGGGTCAGGAACGAGGTTTGGATATTCAAACCAATCATCACGCCCAACCACACCGCGGTGATATTGGCGCCGGGATCGGCCAGCAAAATCGGTGCAACGATCGGCACAACCACAACGGCGATTTCGATGAAATCCAGGAAGAAGCCCAAGATAAAGATCACCAACATCACGATGATGAACTGCATCCAGAACCCGCCGGGCAGGCCCATCAGGAAATCGCGCACCAGCTCTTCCCCACCAAAGGCGCGGAAAGCGGCCGTCAACATGGCGGCACCCAACAGGATGATAAAGACCAGCGAGGTGGTTTTCGCAGTTTCCAACATCACGTTGTTGAGCGTTTGCTCGAAGCGGTAGATACGCAGCCCCGACCAGCAGATCGCGGTAATAACCATCACCGACCCCAGAACGCCGATACCGATGCCCACCCAATCGCTGTTGGAATGGGCGGCTTTTAGGTTCATTGGGAAGGTGTTTAGCGCAAAGGCAATCAGGGCAATCCCTGCAATGGCCAAAAACGCGGGGTAATAGGTGTCGCGGCGCTTTTCACCCAGACGGTAGCCCGCCATCACCATGGCACCGGCGGCACCGATGGCGCCCGCTTGGTTCACCGTGGCGATCCCTGCGATGATCGAACCTAGCACAAGGAAGATCAGCGCCAGTGGGGGCACCAATGTCAGGAAGATATTGCGCCAAAAGGCGTTATCGCGCGCACCCTCGTAGGGCACGGCGGGGGCGCGTTTTGGGTTCAAGATCGCGTAGATCAGGATGTAGACCATGTAGATGGCCACCAGCAGCAGGCCGGGCACAAAGGCGCCCAAGAACATTTCGCCCGCCGAGGTCGAGCCGACATCAAAGACCGAGGGCATGCTCAGCTCGCCTGTCGCCTCTTTGTGCAGCGCCTTACGCGCAGCCGAGGCTTGGTCGGTGGCCGAGGCCAGCTGGTCGGCCAGAATGATCAGCACGATCGAGGGCGGAATGATCTGCCCCAACGTGCCCGAGGCCGCAATCGTGCCCGTGGCCAAGGACGGAGAATAGTTGTTGCGCAGCATCGCCGGCAGCGAGATCAGGCCCATGGCCACAACAGTGGCGCCCACGATCCCCGTGGTGGCCGCCAGCAAGGCGCCCACGAAAACCACCGAAATACCCAAGCCGCCCGGTACCGGACCAAACAGTTGCGCCATGGCAACCAGCAGGTCTTCGGCAATTTTCGAACGCTGCAGCATGATGCCCATGAAGATGAACAGCGGAATAGCGATCAGCGTGTCGCGTTCCACCTCCCAATAGACCCCTCGGAGGTTTGTCACCCCCGCAGACAGCCATTGCGATGGACCACCAGAGTGAAAAAATGCGTCGGTCGAGCCGCCAAACAGCGCACCTGCGCCTGCGGCCAGACCAATCGTGATAATCGCAGCACCAGGCAGGGCAAAGGCCACCGGATAACCCGAGCCAAGCGCCGCCGCCATGATGAATATCAACAGGACGAGGAAAAACAGTTCCATCGGTTGGCTCCTTAATGTGCGGGCGCAGCGATTTCGCGCTTGCCCGGTTCGTCACGCGAATCTGCGACGGCTTCAAACAGGTAAGACACGAATTGAATGATCATCGTCACCGCGAAAATGGCCAAGAAAGCCGCCATTTGGTATTTGATGAACATGCCATTGGCGCCGGTTTGGGTGATTTCCAAATTCACGATCGGGGCGTTGATAATGGCGGTTTTGCCATTCATCCCAATCACCAAAACCGTCCAGCATGTGACGATGCCCAGTAGCAGCGTGCCCACCGTGTTCAGCTTGCCCTTGGTGCGGCTGCTGCGCCCGGCGTAGATAATATCAACGCGCACATGGCCCTCGTCATACAGCGTGTAGGCCGAGGCGAACAAAAACAGCGCGGCATACCAATAGCGCACCAAATCGCCCATCAACGCCTGCTCGTAGGAAAACACAAAGCGCGTGAACACGATCAGCAATTCGCTGCCCACGATCAGCAGGGCCAGCCAGCTAAAGCCCAATGTGCGGGTAAAGGCCCCCAGCACAAAGCCCAAGGCGATCAGGGGAAAGTGGAATATCGGCGCCACAAAGGCCGAGCGGGTGAATTCGCGCACGGTCTCTTTGTCAAAGAAAAAGCCCAGCATGTTTTCAACGCGCATAACTGCAACCAGCGCATCCACAACCCCAATCAGGAAAACCGCCCAAAACAGCGATCGCACGATATAAAGGTTAAAGCGGTGAATGCGGTCACCATCTTGGCGCAAGGTGGTTTCGCTGGTGCTGATGGCGTAGAACACGCCCGCGCCCATGAACAGGGCGTAGACTGCCAGCGGCACCCAGGCGGCAGCCAGACCTTCGGTGAAAAGGCTGGACAGATGTGCGCCGCCAAATCCGACCACTAAGATGTTGTTAACAAGGAATGCGGCCAGTGCCCCCAGCAGCGCCCATCCCAGGGCACGCCAGCCCGGGGCCGGATTGCCGCTGAAACGAGGTTCGGTCGTGTCAGCCCGTGAGGTCATATTCCCCCCTGTAGTGTTTTTGAACGATGGGATTGCCTTGCACAACATGGGCCGCGTTTGGCGGCAGTCAAATGCAAGGGCACCCCTCTAACCCGTTGCCTATTATAACCAACAAGCGGGGCCGTAGCCCCGCTTGTCATGTCTTAGCCGGTCAGGGCGATCAACCGATCCCCAGAACGCGGTTACGCTGACGCAGGAAGGTGCCTTCCAGCGAGTTGATCGAACCACCGATCTCGCGCAGTGCCTTTTGGAAGTGATCATCGATCTTGGCAGCCAGCGGCGAATGCGCGCGGGTTTCTTCGAACACTTCCTGCGATGCTTCACCGAAGGCATCCCAGATTTCATCCGAGAATGCGCGCACTTCGACGCCCTGTTCGTTGATCAGCTTGGCAAGGTATTCACCGTTCTTGGCCATGGTTTCGTGGTGTGCTGCCTGATGCTCTTCGTTACAGGCTGCGCGGATCACGTTCTTTTCCCATTCGGTCAAGCCGCCCCACCACGAGGCGTTCATG
>RFQY01000246.1 GCA_009924775.1 Paracoccaceae bacterium
CCCGTTTCGCTGTTTTCCCAGCCCTCTGTTAAGCCCAGCGTGAAAACCATCAGGTTGGCGGATTTGACCCCTTGGGCGATGGCCGCTAGCGTGGCGCGGCGCGCGGCGCGCAGCTCTTGCTCGGTTTCAAAGCCATCAGGCTCGATTACGGGGCGCAAAGGATCAAAAAACCGCCCGTCTTGTTGCCAAATTTCGTCGGGGACATCGCCTGCATCAAAGGCAAGGCGCAACCATTGCAGCAACATGGCGGGGGTATAGATATTGCCCGTACGAAAGCTGAATATGCCATAATTAAAGCGCTTTGCATCGGGCGCGGCCAAAAATGGCGGCGCCGGCTCGGCATTCAGCCAGTTATACCCACGGGCCTGCAAAGCGCGGCTGATATGTTGGGCAAAACAGCTGCCTGCGGTGATGATCTTGTCTTGCGGGCCAATGCGAAATTTCGGCGTCCAAAGCCCGCTTAGGCCCAATGGCCCTTTCTCGGCCACGGCAGGGCGCCAAAACGCCGTGTCATGCAAAGATGAATAGGGGTTTGCCATGACATGCTGCCTTTACCCTGCACACACCATGCTGAGGGGCAATCAGCACAGCACAAACGCTACACCCCCTTCTTAACAACCATAGCGGCAAATTTCAATGCAGCTGCGCGCGGCAGATCAGGCCGCGGCGCGTTTTGCACAAAAGCGGGGGCTTTGCACAACCCCGCGATCAAAGAGTTGCGCAATCTCGGTATCGCACAGGCCCACAACATCGCCCAGCACCTCTTCGGTATGGGCGCCCAATTGCGGTGCCGCCGCCGGCTGGGTGCGCGGTGCGGCAGAAAAGCTGCCCGGGTAGCCCGGCACCGGAAACGCGCCCAGCCCCGGTTGTTCCAGTTGGGTGAAGATCGGGTTGTCTGTGCTTAAATCCGGGTCTTCGCGCAGTGCCGCCTTGACGCTGCGAAACACCGACCATGTCAGCCCCGCCGCATCGAAACCGGGGGCAAAATCGGCCACCGAACGGGTGCTGAAAAACGGCGTCAAAACCGCTGTAATCTCGGCGCGCATGTGCCAGCGCACACCCTCGTCCATCAAATCAACGCCATGGCGCAGGGCCAAGGCCGCCATCTCTTGTTCGGTGCCGGTGGCCTTTAGCAGCCCGCGCCATTGCCGATCGGTCAGGCCAATGACCATCACGCGCTGGCCGTCGGCGCATAGAAAATCTTGGCCATAGGCGCCATAAAGCGCGTTGCCCGATTTTGCCCGGGGCGTGGGGTTTACCACCGCATCGCCGATCATGCCCAAATGGCCCAGCATGGCGGCAGCCACGTCTTTTAGCGCCAACTCCACGTCTTGGCCCACACCATGGCGCAGGCGGTGGCGTTCGGCCGCCAGCAGCGCCGAGACAACCATATTGCCCGCCAAGCAATCCCACGCCGGCAAGGCGTTGGCCACCGGATCAGGCCAGCCCTCGGGGCCGGTAATATCGGGGATCCCAAGGGCGGGGTTTACCGTGTAATCCACCTGCGGGCGACCGTGGCGATCGCCCATCAGGGTCACCATGATCAGATCTTCGCGAAACTGTGACAGGGTTTCGTAATCCATCCAACCGCGCACCCGCAGATTGGTTAGGAACATGCCCGCATCCGGGCCGGGGGCGGTGATGATCCGCGTGACCAATTCGCGGCCCTCGGGCGATTTCATATCCACCGCGATGGATTTCTTGCCCTTGTTCAGCCCCGCCCAAAACAGGCTTTGGCCGCTGGGCGCCAAGGGCAGCCGCCCCGCATCCAACCCGCCGCCGATACGGTCGAAGCGGATCACTTCGGCGCCCATTTGTGCCAGCGTCATTCCCGCCAGCGGCACCGCCACAAAGGCAGAGCCCTCGACGATGCGCATGCCCTTTAAAAGATTGGTCATAGCGTGCCCTCCCACATCGCATGGGCCTGCATGCCCTGATGCCCGGCCTGCCCTGTGCACAGAGCCAAGTTTCCGTCTTCATCCTCGGTGGCCATAATATCCAGCGCGTCGCCATGAAACACAGGGTGCACGCCGCGGAAATCAAACTGCACGGGGCAGCGCCCTTTGTGGGCGCAGGCGGCCTGCATCAGCAACGTGGCCTGCAGCGGGCCATGCACAACCAATCCGGGGTAGTGCTCGATCTCGCGGGCATAGGCCTGATCATAGTGAATGCGGTGGGCGTTAAACGTGATGGCCGAATAGCGAAACAGCAGCGTTTCCGACATGGGCACAACGCGGTGCAACACCGGGGCCACAGGCAGGGGCTGTTTTGCGGGCGGCGCATAGCTGCTGGGGATCTGCAGATAAACGATGTCTTGGCGTTCTTCCACCGCCAGCCCCCGCTCGCCGTAAACTTTGTGATCCACTTGCACAAACATCATCGGGCCGGTTTTGCCCTCTTTTTGTTTGACGCTGCGCAAAACCGATCGGCGTTGCAGCCGCTCGCCCACACGCAGGGGCGCGTAGAAATTCAGGCTGCCCCCAGCCCACATGCGGCGGCGTAGATCTGAGGGGGGCAAGAACTGGCCCAGTGCCGGGTGGCCGTCGGCGCCCAGCTCGTCCATTGGCGCGGTGGGGGGAAAGGCACACCAATGCCACAATGGGGGCAGGATCTGGCCTAGGCTGGGGGCCGGGGTGCGCGGGGCACCCAAAGTGGCGTGAATTTGCGCCGCCATCCCCGCAGAAATAGCGCCCTCGTCGGTTTGGCTCCGCCCTTCCCAAGCCTTCACATTGATCTGATCCATGCCGCACCTCCCTGTGCTTTCCTATTGAAAACAGCGCAGGCGCATAAAAAATCAAGTCTTTTTAATGACTTATCTGCATATCATTGTATACCGAACGCAGCATGCGGCAGATGCACGGTCGGGCCCGATGTTGAAAACACATCATAATTTCTGCATTCTTTCGCAGCTGCAGAATGGCCGGGGCATGGCTGCTTGGGGTGCTTTTTTTCAGCATTCCATGGCACACATTGGCCAAGGGGCGGCGCAGCGCGCGGTATGCACCGGGATACGGAATCAGCAAAGCGGCGCAAAAGAAAAAGGCCGCGGCGCGGGGCCACGGCCTTTTCCAAAGGATCTGGCGAAGATTTAGGCCAGAATTTTCGACACAACGCCGGCGCCGACGGTGCGGCCGCCTTCGCGGATGGCGAAACGCAGGCCGTCTTCCATGGCGATGGGGGCGATCAG
>RFQY01000247.1 GCA_009924775.1 Paracoccaceae bacterium
GCACCTGCACCTAGAAGGGGCCGCGCCCCCGGCATTTGTGCGCGATCTGGCCAAACGGCGCCACGTTGATATCAGCCGTGCCTTTAACGAAAATGGTGGCTATGCGTTTCACGATTTTGGGCATTTCCTGCAGGTCTACGAGGCGGCAACCTCGGTTTTGAAAACCCCCGAGGATTATGCCGCCCTGACCCGCGCGGTGTTGGACACGCTAGAGGCGCAGGGCGTGGTTTACGCCGAAACCTTTGTCTCGCCCGATTTTTGCGGTGGCCGCGATCTGGCGGCGTGGCGCGATTATGTGGCCGCTATGGCAGAAGTGTGCCAAGCACGCGCTGCCCGTGGTGGCCCAGATCTGCGCGCCATCGTCACCTGTATTCGCCATTTTGGCCCCGATGCGGCGAAAGAAACGGCGCTTTGCGCGGCTGAAACCATGGGCGCATTCGTGCTGGGTTTTGGCATGGGTGGCAACGAAACCATGGGCCGCCAAAGCGATTTTGCTTGGTCGTTTGATTGCGCCCGCGAGGCGGGGCTGGGCCTGACCACCCATGCGGGCGAATTTGGCGGCCCCGCCTCGGTGCGCGAGGCGGTGGAAACGCTGGGCGTGCGCCGTATTGGCCATGGGGTGCGCGCCATCGAAGACCCGGCCTTGGTCGATCTGCTGGCCGAGCGCGAGATTTTTCTGGAAATCTGCCCGGGCTCGAACCTGCGGTTGGGGCTGTACCCGAATTTGCGCGCCCATCCGATCGAAAGATTGCGCGCCGCTGGCGTGAAATTTTCCGTCTCCACCGATGACCCGCCGTTTTTTGGCACCACGATGGTGCAAGAATATCAGGCGCTAGAGCAGACATTCGACTGGGATGCCGGGCTTTTTGGGGAAATCAACGCAATGGCCCTTGCTGCAGCCTTTTGTGACGGCCATACAAAGACAAATTTGACCAAACGGTTAAAGCAGGCCGACGCCCTTGTTGGCGATGGCTGATTTGTGGACAATTGCCAAAGCAGAACAGGAGCCCGCCATGGACCATCTGACCATAGTTCGCCACCCGCTGGTGCAGCATAAACTGACTTTGATGCGCGACAAAGAAACCTCGACGGCGGTCTTTCGTCAGTTGTTGCGCGAGATCAGCCAATTCTTGGCCTATGAAATTACCCGCGATCTGCCGATGACCACCAAGCAGATCGAAACCCCCATGACCACCATGGAGGCCCCCACGCTTGAGGGCAAAAAGCTGGCCTTGGTCTCGATCTTGCGGGCGGGCAACGGGCTGTTGGATGGGGTGCTGGAACTGGTGCCATCGGCGCGTGTGGGTTTTGTCGGGCTGTATCGCGACGAAGAAACCCTGCAGCCGGTGCAGTATTACTGCAAACTGCCCGATGCCCTGCAAGACCGCGTGGTCATTGCGGTGGATCCAATGCTGGCAACCGGCAATTCCAGCGCCGCAGCGATTGATTTGCTCAAACAGGCTGGGGCGCGCAACATCCGGTTTTTGTGCCTATTGGCCGCCCCCGAGGGCGTGGCCCGCATGAAAGAGGCCCATCCCGATGTCCCCATCGTTACGGCGGCGCTGGATGCGCAGCTTAACGAGAACGGCTATATCGTGCCGGGCTTGGGCGATGCCGGTGATCGGATGTTTGGCACCAAATAATCCCAATGAAGCTTTACTCGCCGCCATATTTAGTGCACAGTTTTGCCTGAATGTTGCCTTTTTTCTGGGTGGTTTGGTATGGGTTTGGCACGGGCTCTGGGTGGGTATGTTTTGTGTTTGGGCCTTGGCGCATTGGGGGTGCTGGGGCCATCGGCGGTGCAGGCGCAGGCGTTTTTATCCACCGAGGTGCCCGCAGAATTTCCCCCCGCCAGCTTTCGCGCTGCCCAATATGTAGATAGCCGCGGCTGCGTTTATGTGCGCGCCGGTGCCAGTGGTGTGGTGAATTGGGTGCCACGCATCAACCGCCAGCGCCAACATATCTGCAATGCCCAGCCCAGCCTTGCGGCCGCCGCGCCGGCACCGGCACCAGTGGCGGTGGCTGCTGCCCCGGCCGCAGCCGCCGTTGCGATGCGGCCCGCGCGCGTGGCGCAGGCCCGCGTAGAAATTCAACCGCCCCAGCCCATGCGCCCGCGCATGCAGGCCGCCTCGGCACCAATCACGCGCGTTATCGCACCCGCACCCGCCACCGCACCTGCCACCGCACAGCGCGTAGGCTATGCGATGGGGGGCGCGGCGATCAAATCGCCGCGCGCGGTGGCGCCGTTTGTGCAGCCCGCAGCGCCCCAGCGCCGGGTGGTTGTGCCCGCAGCACCGGCGCCGATGGCCCCTGCCGCGGCGGTGGTGGCGCAATCTGGGGGCTGCCAATGGGCCTCGGCGATCTCGGCTCAATATATGCAGGGCAGTGGCGTGCGCTGTGGGCCACAGGCGCAAAACCCGGTGGGGGCCGCCCCCCGGGCTGCGCGCATGGTGGTTGTGGCGGGCGGCAAGGATGCCGCGATTGGCCCCAATACCCGCGTCGTGCCTGCCCATGTTGCGACATCGCAGGCGCAGGCGGCGGATGTGATGGCGCTGCCAAAGGGCTATCGCTGGGAATGGGAGGATGACCGCCTAAACCCCTATCGTGCGCAGCAAACCCCGGCCGGGATGGCGGCCATGGCACAGGTTTGGGATAGCCGCGTGCCTGCCCGCCCCGTGCGCCCCAACCTGTCTAGCCGCGCTGAGGCACAGCTAGACCAATTGCCCGGAAAAGACCGCGCCATCATTCTAACCGCGCGCCAAGCCCCGCGTTTCGTGCAGCTGGGCAGCTACGCAAACGAGGCACAGGCCCGCACCGATGCCCGCCGCGTGGCAGGCAAAGTGGCCGGGCTGCACATGGGCACCCATTACAGCGCAAGCGGCAGCCGCCGTGTTTTGCTGGCTGGGCCATATGACAACCCCACCGAGCTGGGCCGCACCTTGAACAGAATGCGCAGCATGGGGTTTGACGCGGCAACCCTGCGTTAATTGGCGCGGGGCCGATCAGTTACCACAAATCGCCTGCAGGCGCAGCCAATCACCATCACTTAGCGCCATGTTTGCCGGCGGTGTGGTGGTGAACGGGTCGGCCTCGATCAAGGGCAGGGTGTTCTCGCCGGTTTGGTCCAGCGCGCGGGCATAGGGCGTGCTG
>RFQY01000248.1 GCA_009924775.1 Paracoccaceae bacterium
TGCGGAATGGATGCACTGATCGAAGTGCATGATGAGGCTGAGCTAGAGCGCGCAAACGCCCTAAAATCGCGGCTCTTGGGGATCAACAACCGCAATCTCAACACCTTTGAGACAAGCCTTGATACAACACGCCGTCTGTCGCGCATGGCCCCAGAAGATCGGCTTTTGATCTGCGAAAGCGGGTTATTCACCCCCGCAGATTTGGCCGATATGACAAAATACGGGGCGCGCAATTTCCTAATCGGCGAAAGCCTGATGCGTGCGGCTGATGTGGCCGCGGCCACAAGCGCGCTCTTATCTGACCCCTATACTGGCACAATGTGAGGGCGGCATGAGCGAGCAAAAACTGACCCATTTCGACAAAGACGGACGGGCGCATATGGTGGATATCTCTGCTAAAGACGCGACTGACCGCGTGGCGATGGCCGAATGTTTTGTGCGCATGGCCCCTGAGACATTGGCGCTTGTGGAAAGTGGCAGTGCAAAAAAGGGCGATGTTTTGGGGGTCGCGCGGCTTGCGGGGATTATGGGGGCGAAGAAAACCGCCGATTTGATCCCGCTTTGCCATCCTTTGTCCTTGTCAAAAGTGGCCTTGACGCTTGAGGCAGACGGCGCCCTGCCCGGGGTGCGGATCGTGGCGATTGTGAAAACCACGGGCCAGACAGGTGTTGAGATGGAGGCGCTGACCGCCGCCTCCACCGCCGCGCTGACCGTCTATGACATGCTCAAAGCCGCCGACCGCGCGATGGAAATCGGCGGGCTGCGCGTGCTGCTAAAAGATGGCGGCAAATCAGGGAAATACGAGGCGCAATGATTTCCGTAAGTGAGGCCCTCGTGCGCTGTTTGGAGTTGGCGCAGCCCATAGGTGTCGAAGACATCCCGTTGCGCCATGCAGCGGGGCGGGTTTTGGCGCGGCCTGTTGTGGCGGTGCGTGATCAGCCGCCCTTTGCGGCCTCTGCGATGGATGGCTATGCAATTCGCAAAGCGGATCTCTGCCTTGGTGCGCGGCTGCGCGTGGTGGGTGAGGCCCCAGCAGGGCAAGCATGGCAGGGCCAGTTTGGCCAAGGTGAGGCGGTGCGGATTTTCACGGGCGCACCACTGCCGCAAGGGGCTGACCATATTGTGATCCAAGAAGATGTCACCGCCGCAGACGATCATATCGTGATTAATGCAGTGGATGACGCGCCCCATATTCGCCCGGAAGGCGCTGATTTCAAAGCAGGGGCAGAGATGTCTCCGCCCTGCCGCCTGGCCCCTGCGGATCTGGCCTTGGCGGCGGCCATGAATGCGCCGCGTCTCTCGGTTTATCGCCGCCCTGAGGTTGCAATCATTGCCACAGGGGATGAGTTGGTCAGCCCCGGCCAAAACCCGCGCCCTGATCAAATCATTGCCTCAAACACCTATGGTTTGGCCGCAATGGCCGAGGCCGAGGGGGCAGTCGTGCGCCTGTTGCCGATTGCGCGCGACACGCGCGACAGCCTTGCCGCCACATTTGAGATGGCCAAAGGCGCGGATTTGGTTGTCACTGTGGGCGGCGCATCGGTGGGCGATCATGATTTGGTCGGGGCCGTGGCCCAAGGTCTGGGACTTGAGCGCAGCTTTTATAAAATTGCAATGCGCCCCGGAAAGCCCTTGATGGCAGGGCGCATGGGGGATGCGGCCCTCTTAGGTTTGCCAGGAAACCCAGTATCCGCCATGGTGTGTGGGCATCTTTTCATGGTGCCACTATTGCGCGCCTTCCAAGGCCTGCCCAAAACCCCACGCCGCACCAAACAGGCGCATCTGTCTGTGGATCTGCCCGCCAATGGCCACCGCGCCCATTACATGCGCGCTAGCCTGACGCCACAAGATGGGGCAGCGCTGCCACAAATTGCGCCCTTTACAAGCCAAGACAGCGCCCTCTTGACCATTTTCGCCGAAGCGGGTGCCTTGTTGATCCGCCCTCCGCATGACGGGCCGCGCAAGGCGGGTGATGTTGTAGATTACCTCAGCCTTTAAAACCTAAAATTGCAGGGGCGTTGACAAAATAGGCGAACAAGGGTAGAACATTCATCGAACATAACCGCATCACGCCAAGCGATGCATGAGCAGAGGCCCGTTCGAAATGTTGACGAAAAAGCAGCTAGACCTGTTGGAATTCATCCACCGCCGCATGCAAAAGGACGGTGTTCCCCCCAGTTTTGACGAGATGAAAGATGAGCTGGATTTGCGCTCGAAATCGGGCATCCATCGTCTGATCACCGCCCTTGAGGAACGGGGCTTTATCCGCCGTCTGGCATAAGGCCCGCGCGCTGGAAATCGTCAAACTGCCCGATGCGTTAGAGCAGAAATTTGGCACTGCGGCCAAAGCAGGCTTTGCGCCCCGCGTGATCGAGGGGGATCGGGTCGACCCGCCCGCCCGCGCACAAGCGGTTGCGACCCGCGGGGTCAGCGAATTGCCGATGATGGGCCGCATCGCTGCAGGCACCCCAATTGAGGCTTTGGCAGAAATCTCGCATCACGTCAGCGTGCCAGCCTCGATGTTGGCCGCAGGGCGGGCGCATTACGCGCTTGAGGTCAAAGGCGACTCCATGATTGAGGCGGGCATCAATGATGGCGATATGGTCATCATCGAAGAACGCAACAGCGCCGAGAATGGTGATATCGTTGTGGCCTTGGTCGAAGGCTACGAGGCCACGCTGAAACGCTTTCGCCGCAAGGGCAATATGATCGCGCTAGAGGCAGCAAACACTGCCTATGAAACCCGCGTTCTGCCCGAAGGTCAGGTGAAGGTGCAAGGTCGCCTTGTTGGCTTGGTGCGGGTTTACTAACCCCCCTCTTATCGCGACCTGCCAGACCAAAGCCGCGCACCCTGAGATGCGCGGCTTGTTGCTATGGTCATTGGGCCGATAACCCCTTTGGGGCAAATGCAACGCCACAGCGGCCGCACGGGTCATGGTGACGCGGTCCAGGGTAAGGCGCGGCGCTTCTGAGGCCGAGCGATCCATCGTCACCATCCGCCCCTCAATCACGCCATAATCAGGCCATTCCAAGATAGGGGCCTGCATTTGATGGGCTCGCTATGCCTCAAGGGACAGCCCCATTTAGAAAGGAGAAAGCCTGATAGAGTTTAGCGCAATCCTCCCACGCAGCCAAACACCAAGAGCCGCG
>RFQY01000249.1 GCA_009924775.1 Paracoccaceae bacterium
CTTCATCTTGCCAAAAATACTCATGGTGCAGCGCCTGCCCCGGGGCGCCGGCCCACGTGTGGCGGGCGCCCCGGCTTTTGCCCTCTTTGCCAAGCCCCGTGTTGCCAGTGGCGCGCGTCTCCACTAGACATTTGTCAAAGCGAAAACAGGGGGCGGTCATGCGCATATTGGTAACCAACGACGATGGCATAAACGCACCGGGGCTAAAGGTGCTGGAAGCCATCGCCGCCGATCTGGCAGGCCCCGAGGGCGAGGTATGGGTTGTCGCCCCCGCCTTTGAGCAATCCGGCGTTGGCCATTGCATCAGCTACACCCATCCCATGCTGTGCGCGCAGATGGGCGAACGGCGCTTCGCGGCCGAAGGCAGCCCTGCCGATTGCGTCTTGGTGGGGGTGCATGACGTGATGAAAAGCGCGCCCCCCGATCTGGTGCTGTCCGGCGTGAACCGGGGCAATAATTCTGGCCAAAACGCGCTTTATTCCGGCACCTTGGGCGCCGCGATAGAGGCCGCTTTGCAGGGCATTCCCGCCATGGCGCTGTCGCAATATCTGGGCCCCAAAACCAGCCATCTTGAAAACCCCTTCGAGGCGGCCGCCCAGCATGGCCCGGCGCTTTTGCGCCAAATCATGCAGGCTCAGCCCGATGCCGGGCAGGATTATAGGCTGTTTTACAACATCAATTTCCCGCCCGTGCCCGCCGCCGATGTCAAGGGGGCGGTGGCCGCACCGCAGGGGTTCCGCCGCAACGCCCCCTTTACCGCCGAGGCGCATTTGTCGCCCTCGGGGCGGCGCTTCATGTGGATCCGTGGCGGCGATCAGCACCGCCCCACCCTGCCCGGCAGCGATGTTGCGGTCAATCTGGATGGCTGGATATCGGTCACCCCGATGACCGCTGATTTAACCGATCATCGCGCGCTGGCCGCGCTTGCCCCCCACCTATGACCAGCGCGCCCCAAGATCCAGCAGAGCGCAAGATGCAGTTTCTATTCGCGCTGCGCTCGAAAGGGGTGACAGACAACCGTGTTTTGGCGGCGATGGAAAAAATCGATCGCGGGCCTTTTGTGCGGGGGCTTTTTGCCGAACGCGCCTACGAGGATATGCCCCTGCCCATTGCCTGTGGGCAAACCATCAGCCAGCCCTCGGTTGTAGGGTTGATGACGCAGGCCCTGCAGGTGCACCCACGTGACAAGGTGCTCGAGGTGGGCACGGGCAGCGGCTATCAGGCGGCGGTGCTTAGCCAGTTGGCGCGGCGCGTTTACACGGTGGATCGCTATCGCCGCCTTGTGCTCGAGGCGCGCGCGCTTTTTGACGAGATGGAGCTGACAAATATCACCGCACTTTTGGGCGATGGCTCGTTTGGTTTGCCCGATCAGGCGCCTTTTGATCGCATTCTCGTGACCGCAGCCGCCGAAGATCCGCCCGGCCCGCTCTTGGCGCAGCTGAAAATCGGGGGTATCATGGTGGTGCCGGTGGGCCAGTCGGACACGGTGCAAAGCTTGATCCGCGTGGTGCGCCACGAAAATGGCTTTGACTATGACGAACTGCGCCCGGTGCGTTTTGTGCCCTTGGTCGAGGGTCTGGGGCGCGAAGATTGAACCATTTTTAGGGCCAGCTGCGGCGGGCTCGGTGCTATTTAACGTCACAAAGCCCGGGGCTACACCGGGCACGACACAGAGGATATCGAGAGATGAGTGCCCAAGTGAGCTATCCCACCGCGCATCCCATGCGCCGTAGTGTTCTGGCCTGCGCAGCCCTTGGGCTGCTGGCCGCCTGCCAAACCCCGCTGGATTTTGACATGCGCGGCAATTTCGGCAATGCCCCGTCCACTGCCAGCGCCGTGCAAAACATCACAGCAGATCGCCCCCGCCCCGATAACCGCGGCGTCATCTCTTACCCGGGCTACCAAGTGGCCATCGCCCAGCGTGGCGATACGATTGTCGAGGTGGCCACCCGCGTGGGGGCCGACCCACAGGCGCTGGCCCGCTTTAACGGGCTAGAGCTGGGTGACAAGCTGCGCGGTGGCGAGGTGATCGCGCTGCCCACACGGGTGGCCGAAAGCGGCGCCCCGGCCAGCAGCACTGTCGATATCCAATCCATGGCCGGCCAAGCGCTGGATCGCACACAGGCCGCAAACGCAGGCGCCAGCGCCGCCCCCGTCCCCGTGGCAGAACCTGTGCGCCACAAGGTGGCCCGCGGCGAAACCGCCTATACAATCGCGCGGCTTTACAATGTTTCGGTGCGCTCGTTGGCCGAATGGAACGGGCTGGGCGCCGATCTGTCGGTGCGCGAGGGGCAATATCTGTTGATCCCCACAAGCGTGGCCGCCAAAGAGGTGGCCACATCACGCCTGGCCGCCGCTGCGCCGGCAGCGCCCGGTGTGGGCAGCGCAACGCCCGTGCCCCCTTCGGCGGCCAAACCCTTGCCACGCAACGAAACCCCGGCAACCGCTGCGGCAAAACCCGCCCAAAGCGTGGCGCCAGATCTGGGCAAAACCCAAACGATAACCGGGGGCAAGCTGGCCATGCCCTTGGATGGCACGATCATTCGGGAATATGTGAAGGGCAAATCTGACGGCATCGACATCAAAGGCGCGGCAGGCGCAGTGGTGCGGGCGGCGGATGCGGGCACCGTGGCCGCCATCACCCAAGACGCAGATCAAACCCCGATCATCGTGATCCGGCATGCCGATAATCTGCTGACGGTCTATGCCAATGTCGACAATATCACCGTGCGCAAAGGCGCCAACGTGGCCCGCGGCCAAAGCATTGCCAAGCTGCGCAGCGGTGACGCCAATTTCTTGCATTTCGAGGTGCGCAAAGGCTTCGACAGCGTCGATCCCATGCCCTATCTGCGCTAAGTCGCGCTAACCAGTGGCCGCGGTTGGGCGCGTGTTTGGGCGCATAGCGCTGATAGACACCAGTGCCAAACCCAGAAAAATCAGCAGCGCGCCCAGCACTTTGGGCGTGCTCAGCGCCTCGCCCACCACGGTCACGGCCAACACCCAAGCGGTGACAGGTTCGGCCAAGGCCAAGGTGACAGCACCCGCGGCGCTGATGCGTGTCAGGCCCCATGTGTAAAATGCATAAGCCAGCCCCGTGGCA
>RFQY01000250.1 GCA_009924775.1 Paracoccaceae bacterium
GCTCTACCAGCTGAGCTATAGGGGCACATCCGGTGCGCTTGGCGCCGAATCTGCCAGTGTTGATAGTGTGGTTTTTTAGATAAATAAAGCCCAATGGCGCAAAAAACTGGGGGTGGGTTTTGGTTTTTTACGCCATGTCATCTAGCGGTTTGCGCGCGCCAAAAGCGCCACGGCGGCCAGCCCCACCAAGATCACCAACACCGCTGCCGGGGCTGCATCGCCTAGGTTTTCTAGGCTTGCTTGGTCGTGCACACGCGTGGCTAAGGTGTTGAAATTAAATGGCCGCAGCAGCAATGTGGCGGGCAGTTCTTTGACGCAGTCGACAAACACCAACAACAAGGCCGAGCCCACCGAGGCCCGGATCAGCGGGAAATAGATCTGGCGCAACACTTGGCCTTGGCTGCGCCCAAGGCTGCGCGCGGCCATGGGCAAGCTGGGCGAAACACGCCCCATCGCAGCATCGGCCGCGCCTTGGGCGATGGCAAAAAACCGCACGCTATAGGCCAGCACCAAAGCAAAGGCCGATCCGGTCAAGACAAGCCCGATATCAACCCCCAAACCGGCCTCGATGGCATCGGCCAGCCAATGGTCGATCGTGGCCAAGGGGATCAAGATACCCACCCCCAGCACAGCCCCGGGCGCGGCATATCCAATGGTTGTCAACGGCAACATCAGCCGTGGCAGCGCCCGCCCCGACAGCCGCACGCCATACACCATAAAAATACCGCCCAAAACCGTCATCAGCGCCGCCATCCCCCCCACGCTAAGCGTGTTCCAAAAGGCCGAAATCAGCCCCGGGTCCAGCCATTGGCTGGCGTTGTTGCTGGCATGCCACCCGATAACCCCCGCTGGTAGCAAAAAGCCAAACCCAAAGGGAATGAAACAGGCCAAGGCGGCGGCCCAGCCGCGTGCACCTTGCAACGGCAGGCGCGTCACCGGGCGATGCTGGCGCGACATCGAGAAAAACCGTATGCGCCGGCGGCTGGTTTTTTCCAACGAAACCAATAAAACCACCAGCACCAAAATTGTGGTGGCAATCTGCGCCGCGCCGCCGGCGTTATTGCCATCTAGCCAAACGCTGAAAATACCCGTGGTCAGGGTTTGCACCGCGAAATAATCGACCGTGCCAAAATCATTCACCGTTTCCATCATCACAATCGCCATGCCCGCGGCAATGGCGGGGCGGGCCAAGGGCAGGCCCACGCGGCGAAACCGTGCCATGCCATTGGCGCCAAGGCTCATCGCCACCTCTTCCGAGGCGCCCGATTGCTCGCGAAAGGCCGCGCGCGCCAATAGATAGACATAAGGATAAAGCGCGGCGGTCAGCACCAGCACCGCCGCCCCCAGCGAACGGATCTCGGGAAACCAATAGTCGCGCGCGGTTTTCCAGCCCATCAACTGGCGCAGCCCCGTTTGCACGGGGCCTGCATATTCCAGCAAGTCCACCAGCGCATAGGCCCCGATATAGGCCGGTATCGCCAAGGGCAGCAGCAACAGCCACTCAAACCAGCGCGAGCCGGGAAAACGATAGCGCGCAATCAGCCATGCCGCCCCCGTGCCTACGATGCCCGACAACACCCCGACCGACAGCATCAAAATGGCGGTGTTGCGCATGTATCTGGGCAGGGTCGAGCCCCAAAGATGCGGCCAGATGTTTTCCGATGGTGTCAGCGCAATCACCAAAACCGCCACAATCGGCGCCATCACAACCAGCGCAATAAGCAACGCCCCCAGCGACCAGATGCCGCCGCCGGGTATCACCCGGCGCGCCCGGGATGTAGAGGGAAAAGAGGTATCGCTCATGCCTGTCACATGCCTGAAAGCGGTTTAACTGTCCAGAAAAGAGCTTATAGTACAGGTGTCAATTTTTTTAAGGGGTTACGTGGTCACATGCAGATTGCACTTCACGCCGGCGTGCACAACACCGACGAGGATCGCCTGCTAAAATGCCTGCTGAAGAATCGCTATAAGCTACGCGAAGATGGGGTATGCGTGCCGGGGCCGTCGCGCTATCGAGGTTGCTGCGCGATGCGCTGCAAGCGATGGATCGCGCCGCCCCCCTGCCACAAGCGCGCGCCGTGCTGCTGGATGCGATGATCGACACCGATTACCCCGCGCGGCTGGTGCTATCGAATGATAACTTCTTTTGCGTGCCAAAATTGGCCATCGCCGCCAACCAATTCTACCCCCGCGCCGAAGAAAAGCTGCGCCGCTTGCGCCAGCTTTTCCCCCAAGACACGCTGGAGCTGTTCATCGGCTTGCGCAACCCCGCCAGCATGCTTCCTGCCTTGGCCCAGCAATTGCCGGGAACCAGCTTTGCCCAATTTCTGGGCCAAACCGACCCGCGGCTGCTGCGCTGGGGGGAAATGGTGGCGCGGCTGCGCCACGCCGTGCCGGATGTGTCAATCACGTTGTGGTGCAACGAAGATACACCGCTGATCTGGGGGCAGATTGTGCGCGAAATCGCGGGGATGGATCACAACGAAATGATTGTCGGCGGCATGGATTTGCTGGCTGAAATCATGGCGCCGGATGGCTATCGGCGGTTTCGCACCTACCTAAAGGACCACCCCGAGATGACCGAGATCCAGCGCCGCCGTGTGATCGCGGCGTTCTTGGATAAATACGCCCTGCCCGATCAAATCGAAGACAGCGTCGATGTGCCCGGCTGGACGCCCGCGTTGATCGCCGAATTGACCGAAATTTACGATGAAGACGTGTTTCAGCTAAGCGCTATTCAGGGCGTGCAAATGATCACGCCCTGATCTGACCCAGACAAGCGGCATGTCGCGCGGCTGTGGTGCTACTGCGCCTTATTCCATGCCCAGCGCGGCCTTATACATTTCCAATACCGCTTCTTCTTCGGCGATATCGTCTTTGTCGCGCTTGCGCAGCGCCACCACCTTGCGCAGCACCTTGGTGTCATAGCCGCGCCCTTTTGCCTCGGCCATCACCTCTTTTTGCTGGTCGGCAATGTCTTTCTTTTCCAATTCCAGTCGCTCGTAACGTTCGACAAAGCTGCGCAGCTCTTCTGCGGCCACGCCATAGGCTGCATTGCCAGCGGTATCATCCATCATGCCAAAACCCTTTGCTGCGCCC